>JAGWBB010000076.1:0-11935 GCA_021296095.1 Desulfurellaceae bacterium
ATCCTGTGGTCCTCCGCCCTCGGCTGCTATCACACGACCGCTCCAATGGCTACAACCTATCGTGAACCACTCTAGCGGGTGTGGTCTATGTCCTCCATACGTTTCAGAAGAAGTCTAAGCGCGGTATCCAGACCAAAAAGCAGGATGTTACGCTGATGCGACAACGCCTGAAAGCTGCTGAGCAGCATTATCAGGAGCATTACGCTCCAAGGAAAAAGCCATGAGTGCAGCCATCAAAGTCACGCCTTCAAGCGGGAATGTCTTCGCTGATCTGAACCTGCCGAATCCTGAAGAGCGTTTGGTGAAAGCGACAATCGCCTTGAGCATTGGGGAACTGATTGAGAAACGCGGCCTCACCCAAGAGGAAGCCGGGACGCTTCTTGGCTTGCCACAATCAAGTGTCTCGAACTTGGTCCGGGGCAAACTGGAGAAGTTCAGCATAGACCGGTTGCTTCGCTACATGCGAAAGCTGGACTACGATGTGACCATCAGTTTTAAGCTCAAGCCCAAGTCGCGCGAGGAGGCGACCATGACCGTTGAGGGAACCCCAATCTCGGCCTGAGCTGCGTCCTTGCAATATGGGAGTATGCTGTTGGCTCAGTCGGCCACCTGTGCCGGCATGTCCGCAGCGACAGCCTGGCGCGGCGCGGACGGCAGCCGGCTGAACTCCAGCGCACCGTCTTCAATCGAGCCGTAGGCTACCGACCAGACATCGCGCATATAGTTCTGGTACGCTTTCCAGGGCACTTGTGAGGTCTGCTTGGGAAAGGCGTCAATCGCGCGCTGGATATAGCCCGAGGTGAAATCCAGCAGAGGCTCAAGCTCGATATCCGGGTCGTGGGGGCGCGGGCGGCACTGGTCGTAGCCCTTGGCCCGCATGTGGTTGAGCAGACGACACACGTACTCGCAGGTGAGGTCGCACTTGAGCGTCCAGGACGTGTTGGTGTAGCCGCTGACCAGGGCCATGTTCGGTACATTGCTGAACATCAGACCCTTGTAGGTCAGAGTCTTTGAGAAATCGGTTCGCTCGCCGTCGACCGTCACCTCAAGACCGCCGAGCAACTGAAGATTGAGACCCGTGGCCGTCACGATCAGGTCGGCCCCGAGTTCTTCGCCCGAGCGCAGCCGAATACCCCGCTCGGTGAAGCGGTCGATGTGGTCGGTGACGACCGAGGCCCGGTCGGTCTTGAGCGCGGCAAAGAAATCGTTGTCCGGCGCCAGACACATGCGCTGTTGCCAGGGGTTGTAGTGGGGGCTGAAATGCTGCTCAACGTCGTAGTCGGGGCCGAGCGTGGCGCGGACACGGCCCAGCAGAAAGGCCCTGGCTCGCTCCGGGTAACGCCGGCAGAACCAGAAAAAGCCCAGTCCCAGGACCACGTTTCTCCACCGGGTCAGCCTGTAGACGAGGCTGTTGGGCAGAAAACGTCGGAGCAGATTCGCCAGATGATCCTCCGACGGCATGGCGACAATGTAGGTCGGCGAACGTTGCAGCATGGTGACGTGTGCTGCGGTCTTGGCCATCTCGGGCACCAGGGTCACGGCGGTCGCGCCGCTGCCGATCACCACTACGCGCTTGTCCGCATAGGTGATGTCTTCCGTCCAGTGCTGGGGATGGACGATTTGCCCCCGGAAGGTGTCGGTTCCGGCAAACTCCGGCGTATACCCCTGGTCGTAGTTATAGTAGCCGCTGCACATGAAGAGGAAGTTGCAGGTGAAGCGGCAGGGTTCGGCCGTATCGGTCCGCTCGGTCTCTACCGTCCAGCGTGCCTCGGTTGTTGACCACGATGCGCGCTTGACGTGGTGGCCGAAGCGGATCTTGTCCATGATACCGTACTCTGCGGCCGTCTCATTCACATAGCGCAGGATCGCCGGTCCGTCGGCAATGGCCTGGGGATCGCTCCAGGGGCGGAACGAGTAGCCGAGCGTGTACATGTCCGAGTCCGAGCGAATGCCTGGATAGCGGAAGAGGTCCCAGGTCCCTCCGATTGTGTCGCGTCGCTCAAGAATGGCGTAGGTCCGGTCCGGGCAGCTCGTCCACAGATGATAGCCGGCAGCGATCCCGGACAGCCCCGCCCCGACAATCAACAC
Organism: Desulfurellaceae bacterium; assembly: GCA_021296095.1. NCBI lineage: Bacteria > Pseudomonadati > Campylobacterota > Desulfurellia > Desulfurellales > Desulfurellaceae > Desulfurellaceae bacterium. Next base: position 2,089 of record JAGWBB010000076.1, read on the forward strand.
GTCAAAATGTTCCACGTTCATGACTCCAGTAGCCCAGTGCAGGTCTTGTCCATACTGCTCACGAACGCTGGCCGGCCGCTTCGTTGTCTTCAAAGTTTAGGGGCGGGAAGGAGGCCATTGACTGGCTGTCCTGACGACGAAACCGCTCCAGGCCGTCCGGGCCGACATCACAGTACAGCTCCAGCCTGTTGCCGGCTGGGTCGCAGAAGTAGATGCTCTTGGTAATGCCGTGATCCACCGCCCGGACAATCGGAATGTCGTGCTGCTTCAGGGTGCGGTAGCAGTCCTTGAGCGCCTCAAAGTTTTCGACCTGAAGGGCCACGTGGTGGAGGCCGACCTGCTTGTCCTTGGGGTCGTCAGCCTCGGGCGGGACCTCCAGCACGGCCAGGTCGTGGTGCTGCTCGCCCAAAGAGAAAAACACTCCACGGGGCTGCGAGAGACGGTTGACCACCTCAAAGCCCATGACTTGGGTGTAGAACTGTTCTACCTGATCGATATTGCGAGCCTTCAAGACCACATGACCAACTTTTTTCGGACGAATCATCGGCTGTCCCTCCTTGGTCTCCCAAGCTTACCATCACGACAGGAGCTTCGCCAACTCGTCGGTCTCACTGTACACAAAGTCCGTTGGCTTACCATTGACGAACGCGGCGATGCCGGGTTCGGCCCGTACCGAGCCAATCACCTGGCCGGCGATGCCCTCGGCCTCAAGACTGGCCCGCAGTGCCGGCCAGCGCCGAGGCGGAATCGTGAGCAGCAGAGTCCCGGAACTAATTAAGCCCAGCGGGTTGATCTGAAAGTAATCGCAAATATCCCGCGTCAGCGGCAGCACCGGAATCGCGTCAAGCTCGACCCGCAGGCCGTGGTCCGAGGCCGAGGCCAGCTCGTACAGCGCCATGGCGATGCCGCCCTCGGTCGGGTCGTGCATGGCGCTGGCGCCGTGCCGGGCGGCCAGGCCAGCTTCGGTGACAATGGAAATGGCGAGTGTCTGAGCCAGCCGGCGGGTCTCCTGCCAGCGCGCCGCTCCAAGTACGGCGCGGAGTTCATCGGCCTTTTCCGCAATCAGAATGCTGGTGCCCTCCAGGCCGGCCGTCTTGGTCATGACGACCAGGTCGTCCGGTCGGGCTCCGGCTGAGGTGACCAGACTGGCCTTGTCGACCGTTCCGTACATGGTGCCGACCACAACCGGTTGACTGACCGCCCGGGTCACCTCGGTGTGACCGCCGCTGACGGTCACCCCGAGGCTTTGGCAGGTCTCGTCTATTTGGCGAAACACGTCGCGGACGGTCTCCCGGTCCGTGTCCGGGGGAAACAACAGACAGGCCTGAAACCACTGCGGCCGGCCGCCCATGGTGGCGATATCGTTGGCGTTGATATGGACAGCGTACCAGCCGAGACGCTCGGTGGTGAAGGTGACCGGATCGGTCTTGACCAGCAAATACTGCTCGCCCATGTCGATAACCGCGCAGTCCTCGCCAAAGCGGGGGCCGACGACAACCCGCGGGTCTGCCATGCCCCGGTGGCTGAGGCAGGTCTTGAGCAGCTCAACCGGCAGTTTCCCAATCGGCAGCATGGCCTGAACAGACGGCGGCTAGGATTGGTGGTCGCGGGGCCGGGTCGGTTCGGCCATCGCCTCTGCCGGTGGCTCAGGGGGCGGCGGGGTCAGCTCGGCCTGTTCCAGATTGGCCACGACCACCTGCAAGAGTTTATCGGGGTGCAGGTATTTCTTGGCCACCGCCTTGATCTGGTCCAGGCTCAGGGCCTGAATAATGCCTGGATAGCGGTCGGGATAGTCGAGACCCAGCTCGTAGAATTCGAGGGCCGGCAGCAGGCTGGCAATCTGCCGGTTGGAGACCAGTCCCAGCGGGTAGCTGTTGACCAGATAGGCCTTGGCCGCGTCGAATTCTGCGACAGTCGCCCCTTCTTCGATATAGCGCCGCATGATGCCAACCGCCTCCTCAATGGCCTGTGTGGCGCTGGCGTTTTTGGTTTGCAGGACGATCCGAAAGGGACCGGCGTGTTTGCGGCTGCTGAAGCGGCTGCCCACGCTGTAGACCAGGCCCAGATCCTCACGAATGCGGTCGTTCAGACGCGAGCCAAAGCCACCCGCGCCGAGAATATAGTTCATGACCCGGATGGCGTAGATATCCGGATTGTGGCGGGCCACACCCGGATGGCCAAGGATGATATTGGCCTGACTGACCGGCCTGTCGATGAGGACTTGATCGGCAGCCGGGGCGGGATCGGCCGGCCAGGTGAGCGGGGGCAGGGGGGCGGGTTGCCAGCCGCCCAGGTGACGAGCCAGGAGTTCCTGGGCCTGGGCTTGGGTCAGGTCTCCGGCAATCCCGATGATCGCGTTATTGGGGCGGTAGTAGGTGTGGTGGAAGCTGACGATGTCCGCCCGGCTGAGGGCGGCCAGGGTTTCCGGCTCGCCGTCGATCAGGCGTCCAAACGGGTGCTTGGCGTATAGTTTCTCCTGAAACGCCTTGTTCGCCACCCAGCCCGGGTCGTCTTCCTGACTGCGGATGCTGCCCAGGACTTCGGTCCGCTTGCGCTCAAATTCCTCGGCCGGGAAGGTCGGATGAAGCAAGACCTCGGCCAGCAGGCCAAACGAGGCCTCAAGGTTCTTGGTCAGGCTGGTGACCAGCACGGTCGTTGTTTCGTAGTCGGCCGAAACCGACACCGAGGTGCCCAGGAAGTCGAGCGCTTCGGCCAGGGCCTGAGCGGTGTACTGTTGGGTGCCGCGGGTCAACAGCAGCGCGGTCAGGTTGGCCACGCCGGCTTTGTCTGTCGGATCGGCGGTTGAGCCGGTTTTGAGGGTGATGTTCATGACCACCATCGGCACGCCGGGGCGTTCGGCCAGCAGGAGGATGGCCCCAGTGTCCAGCACGGTCCGGGTGGCCAGAGGCGTGGCTGCGGCCGGACCGGGCAGCAGGCCCACAGTGCCCAAGACGGCGAGCAGACCACAAAAACGGGTCAAGCTTTTCGCACGCTGAGAGGACACGTTTCCTCTTTTCAACAGGCGGGCGGAAAAATGCATGCGTATCTCCCTCACTCTCCTAGTGGACGATCCGGTCGCCCACGCCGCCGCTGGGTCGCTCCCGGATGGGCGGACCCTCAGGGATCAGCACTCCCACCGTGCGGTTGTCTTCCCGTAAATAGGTCTGGGCGACCCGCTGGACTTCCGAAGCGGTGACGGCGCGCAGATTTGGCACGACGCGCTGCACCAGCCGCCAATCGCCCAGCGAGGCGTACTGCCCGATCTGCATTGCCCGGTAGAACAGGGAATCCTGGCCATAGATGAAGTGCGACTCGACCAGGTTTTTGGCCCGCTCGAGTTCGTGGTCGCTCACCGTCTGTGTTTGAAGCCGCTCAATCTGCTCAAACAGCGCGGTTTCCGCAGCCTGCCAGGTTTTGCCCGGGGCGACCCGCATCGACAGGGTGAACAGGGTGGCGTCTTTTGCCGTTTCGTCATACCCGGCGCTGGCGCTGAGAACCAGCGCCTGTTCTTCGACCAGGGTTTTCTGCAAGCGTGCGCTCCGCCCGCTGCTCAGGATAACAGACAGGACCGACAGGGCCGGGCTGTCCTGTTCGTGCAGGTTGGGCACGTGGTAGGCGGCAATATACACGGGCAGGGCGGCAGGGCGTCTGAACACGATCCGACGCTCGCCACGCTGCGGCGGCTCAAGCGCGGTAACCGGGGGGGCGGACGGACCGGCCGGAACCGCGCCGAAGGTGGCGTGGATTTTGGGCAGAACGGTCTGCCGGCTGATGTCTCCGGCAACGACGAGGATGGCGTTACCGGGAGCATAATAGGTCTGTCGATAGTGCTTGACCTGATCCAGGCTGATGGTCTCCAGGTCGCGTTGCCAGCCAACGACCGGCCAGGCGTAGGGATGGGCGGTATACGCGGTCGTGCTGACCTGTTCCCACAACTCGGAGCCTGGGTCATCGCTGGTGCGCAGGCGGCGTTCTTCCATCACAATCTGACGCTCGGCCTCAAGGTCGGTCTGGTCGAGGTTCAGATTGGCCATGCGGTCGGCTTCAAGCTCGAGCATCAGGTCCAGGTGAGCGGTGGTGAAGCGCTCAAAGTAGACGGTGTGATCGGCGCTGGTAAAAGCGTTGAGGCTGCCGCCGCGTGTTTTGACCAGGCGGGTAAACTCGCCCTCGCCGTATTTCGGAGTGCCGCGAAACATGAGGTGTTCGAGCAGGTGCGAGATGCCGGTGATGCCCAGCCGCTCGTTCCGCGAGCCGACCTTGTACCACACCTGGAGGGTGACGACCGGCGCCCGATGATCCTCGAGCACTAAGACTGTCAGGCCGTTGTCCAGCTGGTCCTGGCTGACCTGCCAGCCGTCTTCGGGAGTCTGGCCGAAAGCGGGTGTCAAGAACAGGGGCAGAAGCAGCAAAAGAGCCAGTCCTGTCCAAGAATAGCGCATGTCACGTCCCTCCGAGTGATATCTACGGCTCATCCATGAGTTCCTGCATGACTGCGCGCAGCCGGTCGCGCAGCTCGGGCTTGTGGTAGGCCAGCCGGAGTGTGGTTTCGAGCAGACCCGGCAGTGTGCCAACGTCGTGCCGACGCCCGGTAAAGGCATAGCCGTACAGGCCGTGACGCTGCTGGAGCACGCGCAGGCCGTCCGTCAGCTGGATCTCCCCGCCCGCCCCGGCTTGCACCCGGCTCAGAATGGGAAAAATCTCGGGAGGCAGCACATAGCGACCGATAATGGCCAGATCGGACGGCTCGGTGCCGGGCGGAGGTTTTTCAACCAGGTCTGAAATGGCATACGTCCGGGGCGCTTCCTGGCGGCCGGCAATGACGCCGTAGCGATGAATGTGCTGGCGCGGGATCTGCTCCAGGGCCAGCACGCCTTTGCCCGTGCGTTCATAGACCTGGAGCAGCTGGGCGCTCAGCGGTGGGTCAGCCTGGCCCAGATCGTCGGGCAGGATGACGAGGCAGGGCTCATCGCCAACGGCCTCCCGGGCGCATAAGACGGCGTGGCCCAGGCCGCGGGGCTCGTCCTGGTACACACAGCTGACACTGACGCGGCTGAGCAAGGCGTTGAGACCGGCCAGCCGGTTCTCGGTGTCCCGGTCGGCCAGCCGCCGTGCGTCAGGAGCAAAATAGCGTCCGATGTCGTCTTTGGAGCGGCTGATCACAAAGATGATATGGGTAATGCCGGCGGCGCTGGCCTCTTCAACCACGTACTGGCTGGCCGGTCGGTCGACGACGGGCAGCAGTTCCTTGGCCGAGACCTTGGTGACCGGCAGCAGACGGGTGCCGAGCCCGGCGGCCGGAATCACCGCTTTTTTGACGGGGGTGATCACAGGAAATATGGGAGGCACGGCGGAGCAGGGCTCCACCGACACGGATCAGGACGAGGTCGGGGCCTGGACGCTGGCCTCCGGTGTATCGACCGGAATGGCCTGCCGGGACAGGGCCACGTCTAAGACCTCATCAATGTTGTCGACAAAACGAAACTCCATTTCCTCGCGGACGTTGGGGGGCACATCCTCAAGGTCTTTTTCGTTTCGTTTGGGTAGAATGACCGTTTTGACCCCAGCCCTGCGCGCGGCCAGGGTTTTCTCTTTGACCCCGCCGATGGGCATGACCTTGCCGCGCAGGGTGATCTCGCCGGTCATGGCGAGATGCGGATTGACCGGTCGGTTGGTCAGCAGGGAGGCCAGCGCGGTGGCCATGGTGATTCCGGCCGAGGGTCCGTCCTTGGGGATGGCGCCGGCCGGCACATGGATGTGCAGGTCGCAGTTCTCGTAAAAGTCCGGGGCCACGCCCAGCCGGTTGGCCTTGGATCGGATGTAGGACAGCGCGGCCTGGGCCGACTCCTTCATTACCTCGCCCAGTTGGCCGGTGAGGGTCAGGCCCTTTTTACCGGTCATGCGGGTGGCTTCGATGAACAGGATATCGCCGCCGTTCGGCGTCCAGGCCAGGCCAATGGCGACGCCCGGGTCCTGGGTGCGCTCGGACACCTCGGAGAAGAATTTTTCGGGACCGAGCAGCTCGGTCACTTTTTCCGCGGAAATCGTGGCCTTGTCGGTGTGTCCCTCTGTCACCGCCCGGGCGATTTTGCGGCACACGCTGCCGATCTCGCGCTCCAGGTTGCGCACGCCCGCCTCGTGGGTGTAGCTCCTGGCGATTGTGAACAGCGCCTCGTCGGTAAACTCAATCAGGTCGGTGGTCAGGCCGTTTTCGGTGATCTGCTTGGGCATGAGATGGCGCTTGGCAATCTCCAGCTTCTCTTCTTCGGTATAGCCGGCCAACTCGATGATCTCCATGCGGTCGCGCAGGGCCGGCGGCACCGGCTCGAGATAGTTGGCGGTGGTGATGAACATGACCTTGGACAGGTCAAACGCCACATCAAGATAGTGGTCGGCAAACGAAAAGTTCTGTTCCGGGTCGAGCACTTCAAGCAGGGCCGAGGCCGGATCGCCCCGAAAATCCATACCCAGCTTGTCGATCTCGTCGAGCATGAACAGGGGATTGTTTGATCCGGCGGTCCGCAGCGACTGAATAATCCGACCCGGCAGCGACCCGATATAGGTCCGGCGGTGGCCCCGAATCTCGGCCTCGTCGCGCACACCGCCCAGCGACAGGCGGATGAACTTGCGACCCATGGCCCGGGCGATGGAACGCCCCAGCGAGGTTTTGCCCACACCCGGCGGACCGACAAAACACAGGATCGGTCCTTTGGGGTCCTGGCGCAGCTTGCGCACGGCCAGGTATTCGAGAATGCGGTCCTTGATCTTTTCCAGGTCGTAGTGATCCTCGTCCAGCACCTGGCGGGCGTGAATCATGTCCAGATTGTCGTCCGTGGTGACTGCCCAGGGCAGGTTGACCAGCCATTCGAGATAGGTCCGGACCATGGAGTGCTCGGCCGATTCGGGAGGAATCAGGCGCAGCCGTTCGAGCTCATTGTCCGCAGCCTTGCGCGCCTCCTCGGGCATCTTGGCCTCTTCGATTTTCTTGTGCAGATCCTCGATCTCGTTGGTCTTGGCGTCGCCCTCGCCGAGTTCTTTCTGGATCGCCCGCATCTGCTGGCGAAGATAAAATTCCTTCTGGTTCTTGTTCAACTCGCTCTGGACCTGAGACTGAATCTTCTGCCCGAGTTCGACCAGTTCGCCCTCCCGATTCAGGATCGTTGACAGTTTTTCCAGGCGCGCTTTGACATCGAGCGTGTTGAGTAGGTCCTGCTTTTCGTCGACCGAGATGTTGAGGTTGGAGCCGACCAGGTCGGCCGCCCGGCCGGGGTCCTTGATGTTCATGACCACGCCCTGCAACTCGTCCGGCAGGTAGGGCACCTGGGACACGAACTTGGCAAACTGGCTGACGAGATGGGCTTGGCGCGCGTCGAGATCGACTGACGGGGGGACGACATCGTCCAGGTGGGCCACGCTGGCCCGCAGGTATGGCTCGTGTTGCAGATAGTCCCGGATTTCAATCCGTTTCAGTCCCTGGACCAGAATGCGCACGCTGCCGTCGGGGTATTTGAGCAGTTTCAGAATCCGTCCGGCACTGCCCCGGGAAAACAGGGCGCTGGCGTCGGGATTCTCGTCTTCAGGGTTTTTTTGCGCGGCCAGGCCGAGGAGATTATCCGTGTTGCGACAGTCTTCGACCAGTTTGAGAGAGGAACTCCGGGAGATCAGCAGGGGAACAACGGCGGAGGGAAAAATCACTACCCCACGCAGGGGAAGAATGGGGAGTTCGGTCGGGACAACGACCTCTCCGAGATCTTCTTCAAAGCTGACGACTCCGTGTTCTTGCCCCTCCTGCCCCTTTTGTTCCTCTTGTTCCTCGCCAGCACGCATCCTAATGTTTGCCATCAGGCCTCCTCCAATTCTGGGCTGGTATGCACCATCCTGGGAAAAACCATAATACATGGCCTCTGCTTGCACAAGGGGTAAAGACTGGATACAAGCATAGGGTCGCTCACCTTAGAAACACTGTTATGAAACACGACAAACTGTTCAGCCTCGAAGAGGCCAACACCTTATTGCCACACATCGAGCTCATCATGGAGCGGATGCAGCGCATCGGCATCCAGGTTCGGGAGGAGATTGGCGGGCTGCTCTACGAACGCCAGGAGGAATCCCTGCCCGACCTGACGACCCCCGAGCTGCTGCGCCTGCGGCCCGCCCTGGCCCCGCTGTTTGAGAACATGGCTCAGGCTGTCCAGGACATTGAGCAGCACGGCTGCGTGTTCAAGGATTTGGAGTTGGGTCTGGTCGATTTTCCGGCCCGGGTGGGTGAGGAAGAGATCTACCTGTGCTGGCAGTACGGCGAAAAAGAGGTCGCCTACTTTCACCGTCAGTCCGAGGGCTTTGCCGGTCGGCGCCCCATTGGCGAGCGTTCCGGCAAGCTGCCCTCTCAACACTAGCCAGAGGCGGGTGTGAAGTCGTATCGAGCCGTCTTGTTTGACCTGTTCAGCACGGTCGCCCTGTTTCAGGCCGAGCGTTTGCCGCTGTTCGCCTGGAAGGGACAGACCGCCCGGTCGACCATGGGTGGGCTGCGGACGATGATTGAGGAAAAGGTGACGGCGGCGCCTTTTGAGCAATTTTTTGCCGCTCTGTCCGAGGTCAATCGGGAATTTGCCGAGCGTCGGGCCCGCGACCTGCGCGAGATCCCGTCCCGGCAGCGCTTTGAGTCGGCTCTGGTCCGGGTCGGCTATCCGTCCGGTGAGGCGACTCAGCAGCTGGCCCAGGAGCTGTCGCTGACCCATATGGGGCTGTTGGCCCAGGCGACCGAAATTCCGGCTGCCCATATCCGGTTTCTGAAGCGTGTCCACGCGGCCTATCCGGTCGCCCTGGTCTCGAATTTCGATCATGGACCCACTGCCCGGCTGATCGTTGACCGGGACGGAGCTGCCCGGTACTTCCACCAGATCGTCATTTCGGACGACCACGGCTGGCGGAAACCCCACCCCAAGATTTTCACCGATACCCTGGATCTGCTCCAGGTCGCGGCCCGGGACGCCCTGTTTGTGGGCGACTCGCCGCACGACGATGTCCTGGGCGCCAAGCGGGCCGGACTTGACACGGCCTGGGTCAACGCCGCCGGGGCAGACTTGCCCGGGGGCATCCCAACGCCGGACTATACGGTCCGGGCCATCCCTGAGTTGGCTTCCATCTTGTTCGACTAGCGGGCGTGCCGGGCTGGCGGGACGGTAGCCAAAATTGTCGTCTTGCAACGTGGATTCGCCCCTCTGATCTGACGGGGATGGACACGATTTCAGCGGGCAAGTATCGTGCGGGCAATTCTACCTTATCGGGGTCCCGATGGTGGATGTTGGTGAAAGTCTGTGGCGAACCGCCAAAGGTGGTATTCGCTCGGATGTGGGGGGCAATCACATCACTCTTCTTCTGAGTTCACGATGCCGCCCTGCGTGGGGTGGCTTCTTTCTCCTGTGTGCCGTTCTGCTCGGTTTGGTCATGGCCGCGCCGGTGCAGGCCGAGGACTGCGCCGCCGTGCCCGACGACCAGCCGGGGACGCGTCCTGAGCCGACGCGTGAGGATACTGATAATGATGATATAGACGAATAGTTTCGGGTGTGAATTCGATGAGACGAGCGGTGGGGTAAGGGTGACCTTGACCTACGATGCCAGTTTGACCGTGGACCGCGTAGGCGACGACCCAGCAGTCCCGGACCCTAACTCACCGGGGGATCCTTACAAGCCCGGGGCTTACACCTGTTTGCATTACTACGACACGAACGGAGATCTCCTGAAGGAGATCTCGCACAAGGAGAATAACGGGGTACGATTTGATGGAAATCGGCTCACCTTCGAGTACGAGCATCCGGATGATATCGGGTGCGAAGAGGGAGAGGAGGTG
>JAGWBB010000076.1:12321-26069 GCA_021296095.1 Desulfurellaceae bacterium
CGGTCGTGACACTGGCGACGGCGGTCAGACGACGGGCGGGCCGGTCGGTGAGTTGGAGACTCCCGCCCCGAATTCGTTCCAGAGTGGCATCGGCGTGATCTGCGGCTGGGTGTGTGAAGCCGACGAAGTTACGATTGAGCTCGACGGGCAGGCATTGCAGGCCTCGTATGGGACCTCGCGGGTGGATACCCAGGCGCGGTGTGGCGATATCAACAACGGCTTCGGGCTACTGTTCAACTGGAATCTGCTGGGCGATGGCGTTCACACCATCCGGGCCGTGGCCGACGGGGTGGAGTTCGGGCGGGCGACGTTCACCGTGACGACCCTGGGCGAAGAGTTTGTCCAAGGGGTGATGGGTGAGGCGGCAGTCCTGAACTTCCCCGCCGCAGGGACCGATGTCCGGCTCATCTGGCAGCAGGGCGCACAGAACTTCACGATCGCTCCGACGGAGCCGTAAGGCTGGTACTGGCCGTTCGGTATCTGAAGAAGTGGCTGATATGCCCGAGGCTGGGGCGTCTCGGGCCGGGTCGTCCGGTCGGAGCTACCCCTGGCGGGTGCCGGTATTTCCCTGGCGCCTGCGCAGAATCGGAATCGCGTTGAGATTCGTTGTCCGCAGCAAATCCCAGTAAATGCCGCGCGGCCGGGGATAGATGGAGCGGGTAGCTATGACATCCGTGGGCGTGACAATGAAATCGACCGGTACGTCGTGGGGCAGCATCGGGATTTTGGACAGCACAAGCTGGAGCGGATGGATGGTGCTGATGATCGGCGTCAGCTCCCGCACCCGGCCCTCTTCGCGCAGCAGGGCGTATTCCAGGTCGGCAAACCCACCCCCCACGCCGAGCCGTGCGCCGTCGCGACCAGCCGCAACCGAGCCACACACGACGACATCAATGTGGTGCATCTCACGCGGGGCGAGCAGACGTCCGTATTTCAGGGCGCCACGCAGGCTGTTGACCAGCAGACAGCGGCTGCCGAGCCGCTGAGGGTCGAGTTCGACAAAACATTTTTCCGATTTGAGCCGAGGAACGGACAGGTACAGGATCTTACCGTCGGCCAGCGCCGCCCGGCGTACCGGCAGCTGGGGCGCGTCGGCATTGATCTTGATCACCCGCGCCTTGCGCCACACCGTCAGCTCTTGCAGCAGCTGAGCCGCCGTCTCGGCGCCAATAAAATTCGGGATCCGGTTTGCGGCACCGGGAAAGCGGCTGACCTGCTGATCGCCCAGTAGCTGCCAGACCGTGCGACGCACCGCGTTCTTTTTCGCGGTCCTATGGTCGTGCTGCTTCGGGTCGTGCGCCCGTCCGTGCCTCACCTGAATGCTCATGTCTCGCCCTACCTTGTGCGTCTTGCCCGATGGCCGAGCTGGCTGACGCTGGGAGAAGGGCTCATACACAACCACACAACACGAGAAAAGACAATACGCCGAAAGCCGGCGGTGGGCGGGGATGGGCTGTGCGTGCTCCTCTGGCCGGAGCGGAGTGGGCAGCTGAGTTGAGAATTCTTGCCAGACCTTTTATACAGAGGCGATACCCGCCCATGAAGGAGGAGGAATGGCGTCCAAAAGCGCACGGGCCGAGTTGAGCGACTCGGGCCTCAGTCTCAGAACAGTAGAACGCTACCTCAGAATTTTGACCTGGCAGATGTTTGGTTTGATCGGCCTGCTCGTGCTGTGCCTGCTCAGCTGGTTGCTGCGACCGCAGCCCGGCCGGTATCAGTACATTGGAGAGCGCGGCAAGCTCATCGTGGTCGATACCGGCCTGCCGGCGGCCCTGACCTACGAGTTGGAGGCGCAGGCGGTGCGTGTTGACGAAGAAGATGCACCGCCCGTCATGGAGGAGGGAACGCCGTAGGCCGGGGCCGCGCGCCCGACAGGATAGGAAAGGAGACGCTATGGCCGAGTTTCGTCTGGGGGTGGTGTTGTCCACGGCAACCGAAGCCCCGCCAAAGGAGTTTGTCGAGCTGGGCAAGCGGGCCGAAGACCGCGGCTTCAGCGCCCTGTTGGTCAACGAGGGACGCGGCGACGCCCTGGCGTGTGCCGAGGCAATTGCGCTGGCGACCTCCCGGATACAGGTCGGGACCAATATCGCCAATATCTATTTTCGCCATCCCTTTCTGGCGGCCATGACGGCCTGGACGATTGCCGAGCTGTCCGACGGCCGTCTAGTGTTAGGGCTGGGGGTGAGCCATCGGCCGCTGATCGAGTCGCTGGGGATGAAGATGGATCAGCCCCGAGCCTATATGCGCTCCTACGTCCAGACGCTCAAGAAGGCGCTGGCGGGCGAGTCGGTCGGCGCATTTTTTCGGCCTCGCGCGTCCCAGCATTCCGTGCCGGTGTATGTCGCCTCGGTGACGGCCGAGACCGCTGCGGTCGGCGGCGAAGAGGCCGACGGCATCATGCCTTTCCTGCCCGCCCGAACGTATCTGACGACCCTGCTCGAGGCGGCCAAGGCCGCCGCCCGGCGCGTTGGCAAAGATCCCGAGCAACTCGACTGCATTGTCAGCATTCCGACCTTTATCTCTGAGGATCTTGAGCAGGCGCGCTCTGCGGCCCGCTACAATCTGGCCTTTTTCGCCCAGCTGCCCTTTTATCGGCTGCAGTGGCGACGGTGTGGGTTTGTCGATGAGGTCAACGCCCTGCAACAGGCCTGGCAAAGTAGAGACCGCAAAGCCGCCGCCGCCCTGGTGTCGGACCGGATGGTTGAGCAGGTGTGTGTGTATGGTCCGCCGAGCATGTGTCGGGAACAGCTGGCCGCGTTCCATGAGGCCGGGGCCGGGATGCCGGTGCTGGCCGTCAGTCCGGTCAACGAGGACCGTCTGGTGGCGACGCGCAAAGCCCTCGATGTGTTGGCCCCCAAATAAACAGGAAGGAGCAGCCATGAAAGTCACACGTATTTATACCGGCGCGGATAATCAGTCCCATTTTGAGGATGTTGAGGTCGAGCTGAAAGACGGCGGACAGGGCGGCACCATGTCGCCACTGGTGCCGGCCAAGGGGGTCATCTTCCGCGAAAACTCGGGTGACTACAACTTCAGCTGGCACAACGCGCCCCGCCGCCAGTATGTGGTCACGCTTGAGGGAGAGGTGGAAATCGAGATTGGCGACGGCACAACGCGGATCCTGGGCGGCGGAGAAATCCTGCTGGCCGAAGATACGACCGGTCAGGGTCATATCAGCCGGGCGGTGAACGGCCGGCCGCGCAAATCGCTGATTATTCCTCTGGAAGACTAGGGCTCGGTTTCAGGCCAGGCGAGCAAGAATGACCGCGCGCTACGGCATGATTCACGGCCGGTTTCAGCCGTTTCACGCGGGCCATCTGGAGTACGCCCTGGCCGCCCTGTCCCGCTGTTCGCATCTGATCGTCGGCATTACCAACCCCGATCCATCGACATGTGTCGTAGAACCCACAGATCCCCAGCGCCACCGACCGGGGGCCAATCCGTTCAGCTTTTTTGAGCGTCAGTGGATGGTGCGCGCCGCCCTGGTCGAGGCCGGAGTAGTGCCGACGCGCTGCTCTGTCGTGCCCTTTCCGATTCATCATCCCGAGCGCTGGCGATCCTACTGTCCGCCCGAAGCGGTGCAGTATGTCCGGCTGTTTTCCGACTGGGGCAGCGAAAAACTCCAGCGCTTCCAGGCCGACGGCTGGAGGGTGGAAGTCCTGAACGCGGGCGCGGCAAAACGGGTGAGCGGCAGCCAGGTGCGCCGCAAGCTCAGGACGGGCCAGAACTGGGAAGCCTGCGTGCCGCCCGCAGTTGCCGTGGTCTTAGAGGCGATACACGCCGAGCACAGACTGCGGCAGGCGGAAGAAGAGTAGGGGTGTGCGCCCCGGTCAGGTCACCCGTATGCCGCAGGCTCACGCGTCCATCCCCGTCCTGTTCATCGTTCTTGACGGCCTTGCCGACCGACCCCAGGCCGTGCTGGGCGGAAAAACCCCGCTCGAATCCGCCCACACTCCCCACCTCGACCGCCTGGCTCGGCTAGGTGTGAACGGCCAGCTCATCCCGCTTGCCCCCGGAATTCCCCTGGAGAGCGAGACCTCCCACTTCCTGCTGTTTGGCTATCCGCTCGAACAGTTCCCGGGACGGGCCGCCTTTGAGGCCATTGGCCGGGGGATTGAGGTCCGGGCGGGATCGGTCATTCTCCTGGCCAGTTTTGCCGCCATAACGGTTCGGGACGGTGTGGTCTACCGCGATGCGCTCCTGTGGGAGCAGCACCAGGCAAAGGACGAAAACGACTGTGGGGTGCTGAGCGCGGCCGTTGCCGCGTATGAGAGCCACGGCATCCGCTTTGCCCTGCGCGACTGCGGGCGGTGCGAGGGAATCCTGAGCCTGACCGGGAATCCCAGCCGCTCCGTGTCCGATGTTGATCCGTTTGTCGATGGCGCTGCTGTGGCCCGAGCCCTGCCCTTGGCCGAAGACCCCGACCAGGACAACGCCCGGCGGACCGCGGACGCCTTGAACGCCTACCTGGGCTGGGTACACGCGCGCCTGGAGGCGCATCCGCTCAACCACCAGCGCCGCCGCAACCGACAGCCGGCGATTAACTTCGTGTTGACCAAGTGGGCCGCGACCAAGCCCCAGGTCGCTCCGTTTGTGGAACACAACGGCCTGCGGGCGGCCAGCGTCGAGAACTATCCGCTGTACACCGGCATTGCGCGGGTGTGCGGCATGACCCCGGTCAGGGTCGCGCGTCATGCGAGCCTGTTACGGGATTTTCAGGACAAGCTACAGACCGCGGATGACCTGTTTCGCCGCGGCTACGAGTTCGTTCACGTCCACACCAAGGGCCCGGACCGGGCCGCCCATCGCAAAGACCCGTTGGAGAAGAAGCACGCGATTGGCGAGCTTGATTCGGCCTTAGGACCGCTGGTGCGGCGGCTTGAACACGACCAGGACCTGCTCGTTGTGGTGACTGGCGATCATGCCACTCCCAGCCATGGGCCTCTCATCCATTCGGGCGAGGCTGTGCCTCTGTTGATTGCGGGCGGACCGAACGTGTTAGCGGATCAGCTTGCCCGGTTTCATGAACGGGTGGCGTTCCAGGGCAGCCTCGGCCAGGTGTATGGCAGAGACCTGATGCCGCTTGTCTTGAATCTGACCGACCGGGTCGGCCTGTACGGCGTGCGGCACCAGCGTCAGAACCGGCCCTACCAGCGCCGGGAACCGGAAGAGCCGTTTCGAGTTCCCTCTCCCCCTGGGAGAGGGCTAGGGTGAGGGTGTCAGAAATGTCCTTCGACTCCGCTCCTTGACGGCGTGGCGCGTTCAGGCAGCCGTGGGCTGCGGAGAATCGTAGAGAACGAGGAGTGCATCTTCGAGTTTCAAGAATAATGCTTGGCATCGGGCAACTGGCAGGTGGGACAGAAGTGGGTGCTGCGCTGGCCGACGAGAATCCGCTCGATCCTGGTTTTACAGCGGCGACACGGCTTATCGACTTGGCCGTAGACCCGGAAGTGGTCCTGATACCGGCCCTCCGGGTAAACCCAGTCAATGGCCGCGCCGCCGTGTTTGAGGCCGTCTCTGAGGGCGGCCCGAATGGCCCGGCGCAGCGAGGCGATTTCTGCGTCGTGCAGGGTGTTGGCGCGGCGCAAGGGGTGAATCCTGGCCCGCCACAGGGCTTCGTCGGCGTAGATATTGCCGATCCCGGCGATAAACGACTGGTCGAGCAGCAGGGTCTTGAGGCCGCCGGATTTCTTGTCCAGCAGGCTCCGTAAGGCCTTGAGTGTGAAGGTTTCTTCCAGCGGCTCGGGGCCGAGGTGACCGGTGACTTCGTCGAGGTCGTCAACCAGGTAGACCCGGCCGAATTTACGCGCGTCGTTGAAGCGCAGCTCATAGCCGTTGTCCAGGCTGAAGGCGAAATGTACGTGTTTTTCGCGCGGAAAGTCGGCGTCGAGGACGTGCAGGCGGCCGCTCATTTTCAGATGGATGAGTAGATGGCGTGCAGAGGCCGGAGAACGCAGACCAAAGATCAGATACTTGCCGCGGCGGCTGATCGAGTCGATACGATGGCCGGGCAGGGTGTGGATCAGCGCGTCGGCCGACGGCCGGGCAGCGCGCGGCCAGTCCAGCCATACGGCCGTGACCGTGCGGCCGAGCGGAGTCGGGTAGGGCGGGAAGCCCGGCTCGACCGCCTGGCCCTGGCGCAGTTTGCGGGCAATGGTTTCGACTTCTGGCAGTTCCGGCATAGGCGGCGCGGATTGTAGTCGAAAACCGGCCGGGCGGCTAGCGGTCGTCTGTGTTTGCGCGACAGAGAAAAAGTTGATAGCTGAGCACCCAAGCATCTCAGAGGAGGCAGGCGAACATGGCAGTCAAGAAATTTTCCAGCGCATATTACGTGGTCAAGGACATGGACAAGGCGGTCGGCTTCTACCAGGACATCCTGGGCTTGAACATCAAATTTCGGGATGGCGACCGCTGGACGCAGTTTGACGTGAATGGCGTGGCCGTTGCCCTGGCCGACCCCAGCGAAGGCACCGTACCGCCGGGTGGCGGGGGTACGGTAGTGTTGGAGGTCGATGACCTGGGAGAAATGCGGGACAAGCTGACCCAGAACGGGGTCGAGGTGAACGATATCGTTGATATGGGCGGGCACGGCCAGTATTTCACGGCGGTCGATCCGGCGGGCAACATCGTCCAGATTTTCGCCCGCTCGTAGCGGCCAGCGCATCCCGAGCGGAGTGTCGGATTCCGCTCCGCTCATCCTTCCTGCCGGCCTCCTGTTCCCTCTCCCCCGGAGGGAGAGGGTTAGGGTGAGGGGAACATACCCGGGCTGGTCTTCATAATCGCCATAGTGGGCTTTTCCGAACCGAACACTCCTTTCCCACGCCCCCAATGTCAGCCTCAAGAGGCAACCCTCTCTAGACGACAGGAGAAGATGTCATGCGCTGGTCAAATTGGATGAAGATCGTTCTGGTACTGGTGAGTTGTGGTGTCTGCTGGGTGACCGCCGCTGCCCAGCAGGACAAACCGCTCTGGCAGTGGACGCCGGAGGAGATGAAAGAGCATGTGAAGACGGTCCGCAGCGGCCGCGATCTCACCCCCGAGCAGTGGCCCGAGGGCGCCAAGGTGGCGGTCAGTATCTCGTTTGACTTTGACACCGAGCCGGTCTGGCTCGGCTTTCAGGGCAACCGCAGTCCGTCGTATATGTCGCGCGGCGAGTATGGAGCCCGGGCCGGGCTGCCGCGTATCCTGAAGCTGCTCGACAAGCACGACATTCCGGGCACGTTTTTTATCCCGGCGGCAACCATGGTCCTGCACCCGGCGGCAGTCCAGACCATCCTGGATCGTCCCCAGCACGAGATCGGCTTTCACTCCTACATCCATGAAAGCCCCCTGAGTCTGAACGAAGACCAGGAACGCGAGGTGTATGCCCGGGCCATGGACATTTTTGTCCAGACAGTGGGCAAGCGGCCGGTCGGCTTTCGGTCTGCGGCCTGGGATCTCACCCCGGCGACGATTAAGATCGTCAAAGACATGGGCTTTTTATACGACAGCAGCATGATGGCCGACGACCGGCCCTACAGCCTGCTGTCTGACGGCCAGGAGTCCGGGCTGATTGAGCTGCCGGTCGAGTGGATTCTGGATGACTGGCCGTATTTTCAGCTCAGCTGGAGCAGCCAGCACGTCGGCTTACGCACCGCTGACGAGGTGTATTCAATCTGGGCCGCCGAGTTCGACGGCGCGTATGAAGAGGGCAGCCTGTACATGCTGGTCACCCATCCCCAGGTCATTGGCCATCGCTATCGGATGCAGATGCTGGAGCGGCTGATTACCTACATGAAGAGCAAGCCGGGCGTGTGGTTTGCCACCCACGAGCAGATCGCGCGCTACGTGCAGGAGCAGGCGGCCGAACAGTAGCCCGTGCCGGGTGTCTCCTTGACAAACGGCGCGTGTCTGACGTATGAGATTTTGGAATGAACACTCACTCAGCACACGCTTGGTTCAGCCCGAAAGGAACGCGCGAGTGAAAGGCCAGGTCCTGCGGAAAAAACGACGCCAAACCTCCCAGGTGACAGACGAGAAGCGCCTGCTCGAAGGCAAGGAACGCATCGCCTCCGCAGCGGCAGCCCTCTTCTTGAGTAACGGTTACCATAACACCAGCGTTCGAGAAATTGCCCAGAAGGCGGGCCTGAGCGTCGGCTCTGTCTTTAACTACTTCACCAGCAAAGAACAGATTCTGTTTTTCCTGTTCTCGCATAATCAGGAACGGACGGAGGTCGTTCTGCGCGAGCAGCGGGCGGAGTATGAGCGGCTCAAGGAACAGGGCGTCGACCCCAAGCAGCTGTTCCTGCTGGCCTATGAACGCTATGTGCGCCTCATTGACGAACTGCGCCGCGATGTGGTCCTGGGCTATCAGGAGATGAAGTCGCTGACCGGCGCCGAACGCAGGCGTCTGCTGGCGGGAGAAGAGCGTATCCAGAGTCTGCTCGAGGAAATTATCGCCTATGGTGTGGAGAAAAAGGCGTTTCCGGCCGGTGACGTTGACCTGAAGGCGCACTGTTTGCTCGTCCTCGCCCAGTCGTGGGCGGTGCGGCACTGGGCCCTGAAGCGTTTTCCAAAGGTTGAGAACTACTTTCAGATGCTGCTGAAGCTGGCTTTGGGAATCTTGGAGAGCGATAGCGCCGCAGTCAACGAGATCCGAACGCTGGACGGAAAGGTCAATGGATTCGCCCAGAGCCTGCGGAGGGTCTTTCCGTAGACGGGGTCGTGTCCGCCCGGTGGGCGTGGCAAGACCCGCCGACGTGTGACGTGAGCACGCTGCTGTCACGCACGAAACCACAGTTTGGGGAGCCCCAGGAAAGACAAGGAGGGGAGGGCTCACCAGGGGGACACAGGAGACACACATGGCACAGCTAGATGGCAGTCAACTGATGGCCGAGGGACTCCACCAGGAGGGCGTGGATACGGTCTTCTACATCATGGGCGGTCCCAATATCGTGTTATCCATGCACGCCGAAAAGCTCGGGATTCGGCTGATCGATTGTCGGCACGAGCAGGCCGCAGCCATGGCCGCCCACGCCTACTCGCGGGTGACGGGCAAGGTCGGGGTGTGCATGGGCGCGGGCGGGCCTGGCGCGGCGAATCTGTTGACGGGTATCTCGAACGCCTATCTTGACGCGTGTCCGGTCCTCGGACTCGGCGGCTCTTCGGCCGTGGCCTACTACGACACGGGCGATTTCCAGGAGTTCGACCAGCTGTCCATCTTCAAGCCCATCTGCAAATGGGCGGCCCGGGTGCATACCGCCAGCCGGGCCAAGGAGTATGTCCATATGGCCATGGTCCGGGCGCGTCAGGGCCAGCCGGGACCGGTCTATCTGGACATGCCGGGGGATATGCTGGTCCAGAAGGTGGACGAGGACAAAGCCTGGCCGCTGCCCGCCATCCAGGACCGGTCGGTGCCGTCGGCCGATAACCCGTCCATCGAACGTGCGGTAGACATGCTGGCTGCGGCCAAGAATCCGCTGCTGGTGACGGGCAGCGGGATCTTCTGGTCTGGGGCTGGCGAGCACATGCGCCGCTTTGTCGAAACCACCGGTATTCCGTTTTTTACCACGCCCCAGGGACGCGGCGTGGTCCCCGACGATCATCCCCAGTCGATGCTCGGCGCCCGGTCTTTTGCCTTTAAGAACGCCGATGTCGTCCTGGTGGTGGGCACCCGCTTCAACTTTGTCATCGGCCAGGGCAAGGCGCCGCGTTTCTCTCCCGATGCCAAGTTCATCCAGGTCGATGTCAACCATGAGGAGATCGGCCGGGTGCGGAGTGTGGACCTGGGCATTGCCGGGGACGCCAAGGCGGTCTTTGAGCAGCTGACCCAGGCGGCCGAGGAACGGCTGTCGTTTGGCGAGTCGGCCTGGGTGCAGCAGCTGGGGGCCAAGGACCGCGAGAACCGCGAGAAGATGAGCCCGCTGCTGAACTCCGACCAAAGCCCGACCCATCCCCTGCGTTTGTGCAGGGAAATTCGGGATTTTATCCCCCGGGACGGGATTCTGGCCGTCGACGGTCATGAGATCATGAACATGTCCCGGCAGTCGATTCCGTCCTTCACGCCCGGGGCGCGCATCAACCCCGGCCCCAACGGCTGCATGGGCGTGGGCCTGCCCTTTGGAGTGGGCGCCAAAGCCGCCGCCCCGGATCGTATGGTGGTAGTTCTGCACGGCGACGGCTCGCTGGGCCTAAACCTGATGGAGTTGGATACTGCGGTGCGGCACGAGCTGCCGGTCCTGGTTCTGGTCAGCAATAATGGCGGCTGGACGGCTCGCGCCGACATCCATGTGCCGGGCCGTGAATTGGGCCATACGCGCTACGACATCGTCGCCCAGGGGCTGGGCGCCTACGGCGAACTGGTCGAGCATCCCCAGGACATCCGTCCGGCCATAGACCGGGCGGTCAAGGAAATGGAAAGCGGCCGACCGGCGCTGCTGAATGTCATCACCGAGCCGACCGCGCGAGCCCAGACCGTGCCGTTTGCCAATTATGCGGGAGAGTCGGCGGGCACCTCGCTGATGTAGGCCGCGTGGGGCGAGCAAGCTGGAACAACGATGCCTGGATTCCTGTTTGATGTGAAAGTCCTGGAACTCGCCGATGAGAAGGGTGAGTTTTGTGGAAAGCTGCTGGCCGGGGCCGGCGCCGAGGTGCTGAAGGTCGAACCTCCGGGCGGAAACGCGACCCGCTCGCTGGGTCCCTTTTATCACGATGAGGACGATCCCGAACGGAGCCTGTACTTCTGGCATTACAACTTCGGCAAGCGTGGCGTTACGCTCGACATTCACGCCCCCGAGGGCACCGCGCTGCTCAAAAAGCTGATCGCCGAGTGTGATGTGCTGCTTGACGCTCTGCCGCTCGACACGCTGGAGAAGCTGGGCCTGGATTGGGACGCCCTCCAGCAGCTCAACCCTCGCCTGATCTACGCCTGCATCACCCCGTTTGGCCGCAGCGGTCCGTGGCGCGACTACAAGGCCAACGATCTGGTCCACCTGGCGCTGGGCGGACCGATGATGTGTTGTGGCTACGATCCCAAGGCGGACGGCAGCTATGACACGCCCCCCATCGCGCCCCAGATGTGGCACGCCTACCACATCACCGGCAACCAGACCTTCATCGCCATTGTCGGTGCCCTGATCGGTCGTGAAACGCACGGCAATGGGGACATGATCGAGATGGCGGTCCATCAGGCGGTGAGCGTGTGCACCGAGATCGACGTGCCGAACTGGATCTATAATCAGACCGCGTGTTACCGCCAGACCGGTCGCCACGCCCAGCCGGCTGTTGGCCCGGATGTCCAGTTCCCGACCCAAGACGGACGCTACTCCATCATTCTGCCCAACCCGTTTCCGGGCGGCTACGAAACCCTGGTCGATTTTCTGGACAGCAAGGGCCAAGCCGCCGACCTGAAGAGCGAGGCGTATCAGGATGCCGCGGACCGCCGCGGCCGCGCCTTTGCCACGCATTTTGCCGAGGTGCAGGCCGGCTGTGTGGCGGCGTTCGACATGGAGGAGATCTGGCGCGACGCCCAGTCGCTCGGTATTCCGTGGTCGCCGATTCGGAAACCCGAGGAGAATCTCGACGACCGGCAGTGGCAAATGCGCAAAACCTTCTGTGAGGTGGACCATCCCGAGCTGGACGAGAGCCTGACCTACATCGGTGCCCCCATGCTGCCCCACGAGGTCGAGTGGCGAACCGGCCCGCGCGCGCCGCTGATCGGCGAGCACAATGACGAGGTGTATGCCGGGCAGCTTGGGCTCGACGCGGACGAGATGGCGCGCTTGCGGGAACGCAAGATTATTTAGGCAAGATCATTTAAGGACGAAGGGAACAAACGGTGAGACCCTTAGAAGGCGTACGTGTGGCCGATCTGACCTGGCTGTTGGCCGGTGCCGGCGGCCCGCGTCTGCTGGCCAGCCTGGGGGCGGAAATCCTGCGTGTTGAGTGGCGCGAGCGGCTCGATTTTCTGCGCTACATGCCCCCGTTTGCCCCGACCAAGAAGGACGAACACGCCCAGGCCGGGGCCATGGAACTCAGCAGCCTCAGCAAAGACAGCGTCCAGAGCGTCAACCGGGGCGGGTATTTCAACGATATCAACGCCGGCAAAAAGGGCCTGAGCCTCAACATGGGTCATCCCAAGGGACGCGAGCTGTTCAAGCGCATCGTGGCCGTCAGCGATGTGGTTGTTGAAGCCTTCACGGCCGAGACCATGCGCAAATGGGGACTCGGCTATGAACAGCTGAAAGAGATCAAGCCGGACATCATCTACATCCAGCAGCCGGGCTGGGGCTACAAGGGCCCCTACGTCAAATTTGCCTCCTACGGTCCGATTGCCCAGGCTGTCAGCGGGCTGACCGAACAGTCGGGCCTGCCGTCCCCGCATCCGCCTGCCGGCTGGGGCTATTCATACATGGACTGGAGCGGCGCCTACTACTGCGCGCTGACCATGCTGTGTGCGATTTACTACAAGAAGCGGACCGGCAAAGGCCAGTATATCGACTGCTCCCAGGTCGAGCCGGGCATCTATATGACCGGAACGGCCCTGCTCGACGCGCTGATCAACAAACGCCCGTCGCAGCGCACCGGCAACCGCTCGCCCAACACCCCGGCGGCCCCGCACGGCGCCTATCGCTGTCAGGGGGACGACCGCTGGATAGCCATCGCTGTCACCAGCGACGAAGAGTGGCGTGCCCTGGTGCGGGTGATGGGTCAGCCGGACTGGACCCGGGACGCCCGTTTTGACTCTCTGGCCGCCCGCATCATCAACCAGGATGCTCTCGACCGGCTGGTGACGGACTGGACCACAGACAAAGATCCGTTTGCTTTACAGCAAGACTTGCAGCGGGCCGGCGTACCTGCGGGGGTATGTCAGACCGCCCAGGACCGGATTGAACGCGACCCGCAGCTGCGGCACCTCGAGTGGCTCATTCCGCTGCCGCATAGCGAGATTGGAACCTGGCCGGTCAAAGATGTGCCGTTCCACTTTGCGACGGCGACGGTCAACCAGGGTGGCCCGACCGAACGGGCGGCGCCGTGTTACGGTGAAGACAGCGACTATGTGTATGGCGAGCTGCTCCAGCTGAGTCAGGCGGAACGCGATGCACTGGTCGAAGAAGGTGTGATTTAGCAAAAAGGAGGGGTCCGCATGTCGTACGATCTGCTCATTAAAAACGGGACCGTGGTCGATGGGACCGGGGCCGAGCGCTATCAGGCCGACGTGGCCGTGGCCGATGGCAAGATTGCCGCTATCGGCAAAATTCGTGACGGAGCGAAAAAGGTCATTGACGCCGCCGACCTGATTGTGGCGCCGGGCTTTGTCGATCCGCACACCCATTATGACGCCCAGATCTGCTGGGACCCGCTGATCACCTCGTCGTCGTGGCACGGGGTGACGAGCCTGGGGATGGGCAACTGCGGGGTGGGGCTGGCGCCGTGCAGGCCGGAGAACCAGGAGATTGCGGCCTGGGATCTGGTCAACGTGGAGGCGATCCCGTTCGAGGTGCTGGGCAAGGGCGTGACCTGGGACTGGACGACCTTCCCCGAGTATATGGACGCGGCCCAAAAGCGCGGCAGCGGGATCAATATCGGCTTCATGGCCGCCCTGACGCCGTTCCGCCACTGGGTGATGGGCGAGGAGTCGATGGAGCGGGTGGCCACACCAGAGGAACGGGCCCAAATCAAAGCCATGATTAAAGAAGCGGTGGCGGCGGGTGCGTTTGGGTTTTCGACGACCAACGTGGCCCAGCACATCGGCTACAAGGGGCGGCCGA
>JAGWBB010000077.1:0-715 GCA_021296095.1 Desulfurellaceae bacterium
TCAGGTTGTAGTAGCCCTCGGCCCAGCGGCGCGGCATGTGGATCACATCGCCCGGGAAGACCGCGCAGGCGGTCGGCGCCTCCACCACCGGCTGGTGCGCGTGGGCCGGCTGCCAGGGATGGACCCGGCGCTCGTAGTAGGACCGAAACGAGGTGCCGATCGTCCGGGTGACCCAGTACAGGGTCATCGTCGTCAGCAGCTCGTCCGGGCTGAAACGGCTCGCCACATCGCCGCCACAGTCGCTCCAGGTACGCCGTTTCTCCAGGATCCAGGCGCACAGCCCGGCTGGTGAGTCGGTCAGGCCGTAGGCGGCCGTCTGTGGCTTGGTGCCCTGAATACCGGCATAGCCGCGTTCTTCGGCAAAGAAGTGTTGCGTCTTGGCATACCAGCCGGCTTCCTCGGCGCTGTAGTCCGACTCAGGCGGCAGCTCGAACGACAGCGGGACGGGCAGGTTGGTGTGAATGCCGATCAGGTGCTCGGCGTGGGCGTGGCCCAGGTCGGTACTGACCAGCGAGCCGATATCCCCGCCCTGGGCGGCGAAGCGCTCATAGCCCAGCACGTCGCGCATTAGGGCGACCCAGCGGTCGCTCACCTCCCGGATCGCAATACCGGTTCTTCTCAGCGGCGTCGAAAAGCCGAAGCCCGGCAGAGACGGCACCACCACGTCAAACGCGTCGGCCGGGTCGGCGCCGAACGCGGCCGGGTCGGCCAGAGG
>JAGWBB010000077.1:808-12700 GCA_021296095.1 Desulfurellaceae bacterium
TGATCGTCGATGCTGACCGTATAATGCGGAAAGGCGTTCATCGCCCGCTCGTGCCGGCGCCAGTCGTAGCTCGTGTGCCAGTATGCGACCAACTGCTTGAGGTCGGCCAGCCGGGTGCCGTAGGTCCAGCCGTCATTGCCGATTTCGTCCGGCCAGCGGGTGTTGGCCAGCCGGTCGCGCAGGTCACTCAGAGTTCCTCGGGGATGTCAATCACAAAGGCGTGGTGTTGCATGGTGCGGCTCCTCGTGTCTGCACCCCTGCCATAGCACGTCCGGGGAAACAAGAAAAAGAGGAACCCGCCGGTTGTCAGCTCTTGGAAATCGGGGCCGGGAGTTGCTACAACAGACGCATCCATGACCCAAAAGGAGGGAGCGTATGGTCTACGAAATGCGTGTGTACACACTACAGCCGGGCAAGGTGCCGGAGTTTCAGGCGCTGATCGAACAGGAAGCCCTGCCCGTGATCAGCAAATACTCCAAGCTGGTCGGCTGGTGGTCAACCGAGGTCGGTCCGCTCAACGAGGTGGTCCACATCTGGGCCTATGAAGACATGAATCACCGTGCCCAGGCCCGGGCCGCCCAGGGCGAAGATCCCGCCCTGCAAGCCTTCCGGCCCCGCGCCCAGGAGATGATTGTCAGCCAGTACAACAAGATCATGACGCCGGCCAGTTTTTCGCCCCTGCAGTAAGCCGAGCTGCGCGAGAGGTCGGAGGAGTCCTTCGGCCTCTCGGCGCTCCCGACCGGCTCCTCTCTTCGGTCTGGTTTCAGAGAGCGTGAGGATCGAAAAAGCTGTGAGGCTCAGCAGGAGAACGCTATGGACTCTGATCGGACACAGGTGCAAATCCTCATGGAGAAAATTCAGATTCTCCCACCAGAGAAAATTGCCGAGGTCGAAGACTTTGTCGATTTCTTACGGCAGCGTAGCGAGAAACAGCGCCTTCCCCGGGCGGCGGCGAAGCTGTCCGAGGTTCCCTTCCAGAAAATCTGGGATAATCCCGATGACGCTGTCTACGACGAGCTATGAGTTTGGTGATGTTGTCTTGGTCCCGTTTCCCTTTACAGATCAAACGACGAGTAAAAAGCGACCGGCTGTTGTGATCAGTTCGAGCGCTTATCATGAGGCGCGTCCCGATCTTATCATCATGGCGATCACAAGCCAGCTGAAAGCGTCACCGACTGTTGGAGAGAGCGCTATAGCAGAGTGGAAAGAGACCGGTCTTTTGAGACCTTCGGTTATGAAACCGGTTCTCACGACTATCGAGAGAGGGCTTGTCCTCAAAAAACTGGGCAGCCTGGGATCACAAGACCAACAGACCCTGTCAGCAATCCTCGACGTAATTCTCGGCCGGATCGACACGCCCGGGACACAAAGGTAAACGCCGGGCACCCTCACAAGCGATGATGCCGCAGGGCCAGAGACACGTTGAGAGACACATAGCGCAGCGGCTCGGGCGGCAGCCAGCCAGCCTTGGCGGGCGAGGACATCAGCACCAGATCCGGGTTGGGCTGCTCGGCGTACAGCTCGCACACCAGCCTGCCGCCGTAAAACCCGCTTACCAGGCCGAAACCGTTGTAGCCGACGCTGAACAGGACACGCGTGTCGTTGTCCAGCCAGCCCAGCAGCGGCGTGTGGGCGCGGGTGAGGGCCATCACGCCGCTCCAGCCATGGGCGGTCTGGACGCTGCCCAGGTAGGGATAGCGGGCGAGCAGCCGCTCGGCCAGGCGCCGGTAGGCCCGCGGCTGGTGACGGTCGGCGACCCGGCTGTTGTAGTCGTAGCGGGCGCCGCCCCTGATCAGCAGGCGGCCGTCGGGAGTGAGCCGAATCGTATGGGTGGCATCCATCTCATAGCGCCCAGGGACGCTGGTCCAGGCGCCGCGACCGATGACGGCCTCGTCCACCGGTCGGGTGACCATGACGTACAAATGGAGAGGCATGAGAATGCGTCTGAACAGGCCCAGTTGCGGGGTATAGGCGTTGGTGGCGACAACGACCGTGTCGGCGCTGAGCTGACCGTCCGGGCAGACCAGCTCGACCGGGTTGCCCCGCCGCAGCTGTTGCACAGGGGTGTGTTCGTAGATATGGACGCCCTGCGCCTCAACCGCGCTGCTGAGACCCCGGACGAGTTTGCCCGGATGGAGGGTTGCCCAGTGGGGCAGGAAAACCCCGGCCGGATAAAACTCTGAGCCGATCCGTGCGGCCAGGTCCGTGCCCTGCCACAGCTCGACGGATCGACCGAGTCGGGCGTAGGCCGGCACCTGCTTTTCCAGCGTTCGCACCTCGGCGTCCTTTTTGGCCAGCCGCAGCGCGCCGCTCTCCTGGAGGTCGCAGTCAATCGCTTCGCGCGCGATGGTCTCGACCAGGTGCCGATAGCCCTGCTCGGCGTATCGGGCGTAGGGTTCGACCGCAGCCGCCCCTTTGCTGAAAAAGAGGCTGTCCCAGCCGTGGTATTCGCGGGAGATGAAGCCGCTGTTACGGCCGCTGGCCCCAAAGCCGATACGCTGGCCTTCGAGGATGACAATCTGTTTGTTCGGATAACGCTGCTTGAAATGGTAGGCCGCGCTGAGTCCGGTGATGCCGCCGCCGACGATGGCGACGTCGGCCCGCACGCTGCCGTGGAGCGCGGCAGAGGCCGGGGGCGACTCGGTCAGCCATAAACTGTCCGGCAAAGACGGTGTTGATCTCTTCTTGCTCGGGGGTCGGTCTTTTGTGTCGCCCAGCGTCACGCTTGCAGCTCTCCGATGAAAGACAGAACCGCGTCGGCACAGGCGTCCGGCAGGGCTGCGGCCAGGTGGTAGGCCGTGCTGGGCAGGACCAGCAGCCGGGAGTTCGGAATCCGGGTCTGCCACCCGCGGACCGTCTCGACCGCAGCCAGCGCTCCCCTGTCGCTGGTAATGACCAGGGTCGGGGCTTGGATATCGGGCAGAAGAGCGGTGATGTCCATACCGCCGACATAGGCAAAGATCCCGGCCATGACCTGGGCCGGCGCCTTGCCCATCTCCTGAATCCACCATTCCCGCATGGCCGGACTGACCGTGCCCAAACGCCGATCCATAGTCGTGCGCGCCCAGCTCTCAACGCCTTCCTGTTCGACCTGTTTGAGCCAGGCGCCAGGATTCAGGGCGCTGTTGGCCAGGCTGGCCGGCCCGCCGATGACGGTCAGGCTTTTGACACAGTCGGGATAGTCATGGGCGAACTGCATGGCCACGCTGCCGCCGACCCGCTGGCCGACAACGTGGACGGCAGGCAGGCCCAGGTGATCGAGCAAGCCCTTGAGGTCCTGGCCGAAGCCGCTCAGCGACCAGGCGTAGTCGGCCGGCGGCACGCTGGACTGGCCAAAGCCTCTGAGGTCGGGTCGGACCAGGCGGAAGCGTCGGGCCAGACGTGGCACCCAGGCAAACCAGGCTTTGCTGGTATCCGCCACGCCGTGGATGAGCAGGATCGTTTCCGGGCTCGTCCACGGATCGGTATAATCGTCGTGCTCATAATACAGGGTCAAACTGTCGTCGATACGCGCCTGTGGCATGGCCGTGCTCCTTGCGTGCTGGCGGTCTCTTGCCTATGACTCTGCTGAGGCCGGGGATCAGGCACCAACGATAGCTTTTTCCCGCCCGAGGCCGCAAGAGAGAACAGGAGAGATGGTGACATGAACAAGGCTCTAGACTATCCGGTCCGCGTCATTCCCCAGCTGGCCATCCCGATGGCCGACGGCGTCCGGCTCGGCGTCCGCCTGTACATGCCGGATGCCCCCAACGACGGTCCGTTTCCGGCTATTGTCGAATCGCACCCGTACCGCAAAGACGACAACAAAGTCGCCCGCGATCGGCGCACCCACAGCTCTCTGGCCCGCAAGGGCTATGTTGGGGTGCGGCTCGATACCAGGGGCAGCGGCGCCTCGGAGGGCATTGCCCAGAACGAGTACACCCGCCAGGAACAGTACGACTGCCTTCAGGTCCTGGCCTGGCTGGCCGACCAGCCGTGGTGCAGCGGCCAACTCGGCATGTATGGCTCCTCCTACGGGGGAATCAGCGCCATACAGACCGCCATGCACGCCCCGCCCAAGCTGAAAGCGATCATTGCCATGCATGCCCTGGCTGACCGCTACGGCCAGGACGTGCACTACCACGGCGGCTGTCTGCCGGTCAACGAATCCGTTGCCTGGGCCGGCCGTATGGTAGCCCTGAACGCGCTGCCGCCACTGCCGGACATCGTCGGCGAGGAGTGGTTCGCGCGCTGGCGTGAGCGGCTTGAGCACACTCCCCAATGGCCGTTCGCCTGGCTGCGCCATCAGACCCGCGACGCCTACTGGCAGAACGGCTCGGTGTGCGACGACTGGGACGCGATTCAGTGCCCGGTGTTCGCCATCGGTGGCTGGGCCGACAGCTATCAGGATTTTGTCCTCCAGCTGCTCCAGCACCTGCGCGTGCCGTGCAAGGGCTTGATCGGTCCGTGGCTGCACGACATGCCGCACGTGGCCCGGCCCGGTCCCCAGATCGACCACCTGCGGGAAATGCTGCGCTGGTGGGACTACTGGCTCAAGGGGATCCAGAACGGCGTCATGGACGAGCCGCAGCTGACCGTCTGGGTCCAGGGCTCGCGCCCGCCCGAGCCGTATCGGGAAACGACGCCCGGTCACTGGCGATCTGAAACCGAGTGGCCGGTAGCGCGGACCGACTATCAGTCCTGGTATATCGGGCCGGCCGGGACGTTTGCCCCACACCTGCCGTCGGACGCCAGCCCGGACTGCTGGACTGGTCCTCCCAGCCCCGGTCTGGCCGCCCCGTTCTGGTGCACCGGTCTGCGGCCCAGCGGCCTGCCCCGCGACCAGCGCGGCGATGACGCGCGCGCGCTGAGCTACACCTCCACCCCGCTTGCCGAGCCGCTGGAGATTTTGGGCTTTCCCCGGCTGGAGCTGTACGTCGCGGCCGCGGAGCCGATTGCCCAGCTGGCGGTCAAACTGTGCGATGTCGGCCCCGACGGCGCTTCCCTGCTGGTCACCCGCGGCGTACTCAACCTGACCCATCGGGACAGTCACGCCCGGCCGAGCCCGCTGGTACCGGGCCGCATCTATCCGGTCCGTCTTGAGCTGAGCAGCATCTGCCACGTGTTCGCCCCGGGCCGTCGTCTGCGGCTGAGCATCGCCGGGGCCGACTGGCCGCTGGTCTGGCCGCCGCCGCGCCCGGCCAGCCTGACGGTCTGCCATGATACCGCCCATCCCTCCCGGCTCGTCCTGCCGGTCATTCCGGCCCAGTCTCCGGCTCTGCCGCTGCCGGTCTTTGCCCCGCCCGAGGTGCCGGTCGCGCCCGTCCGCTCAGAAGACGCTGAGCGCTCCTATATGGTCCGCCACGACATGCTTGACGGCACAACGACGCTCGACACCCGGGTCGGTGGGAGCAGCGTCCTGACCGAGCAGGGGCTGCGCATGACCGAAACAAACGCCAAAGAGCTGTCCATGCGGGACGGCGATCCCCTGAGCTGCACGGCCCGGATGCGCCGTCACCTGGAATGGCAGCGGCCGGGCTGGAAGGTGGTGATCGACAGTCTGATCGAGCTGAGCTGTACCGCGGACACGTTTATTGTCACTATTGAGCTGCGAGCCGCATACAACGCTGAGCTGATTTTCAGCCGGCGCTGGCGGGAAGCGTTTCCGCGGCTGCTGGGCTAAAATGCGGTGCATCAGGAGACACTCATGTCCACATCGCTTCAGGCCGGTGCGCGCTTTCCCGATCTGTGCCTGCCCGACCACACCGGTCGGCGTGTCAGCCTGTCGCAGCTGACCGCCCCGGACGAGTTCGACCGGCACCTCGGCTTTGCCCACGGCCGGCCGCTGATCGTGGTGGTGTATCGCGGCTTTTTCTGTCCTCGGGATCGTCTCCAGCTCGGCCAACTGGTGTCGTTTTACCCCGAGATCGAACTCAACCAGACCGGCCTGGTGGCGCTCAGCACCGACCCGCCTCCGGTTGCCGCCGCCTACCGAGCGGGTCTGGGCGCTCGCTTTCCCTTTCTGAGCGACCACCAGCGGCGGGCAATTCGCCGGCTGGGTATTGTCGATAACACCGATGGTGAGTATCCCGAGGTCGCCATTCCGCATACCGTGTGTCTGGCGCCTGATTTGACCATCCATAGCGTCTACACCGGCTGGTGGCTGGCCGGGCGACCGAGCGTGGAAGAGCTGCGGTGC
This sequence comes from Desulfurellaceae bacterium, assembly GCA_021296095.1. Taxonomy (NCBI): domain Bacteria; kingdom Pseudomonadati; phylum Campylobacterota; class Desulfurellia; order Desulfurellales; family Desulfurellaceae; species Desulfurellaceae bacterium. Next base: position 6,987 of record JAGWBB010000077.1, read on the forward strand.
GATATCCGGGCTCTCAGAGCGCGGCTGGACGACTATGCGCACGCGGCCTGGGATACCCCGGAGGTCAGGGCGGTGCGTATCCCGGCCGCGTACTGGGCCGGACACACGGCCAAGCCGTGGCGGACGGTCGGCCACGGACGGGGGCGGGTGGCGTGGTTTACCCGGGGGCGAGGGATGATCCGCTCGGAGCAGGGCGAGGAGCTTTTTGTTCACTTCAGCGCCATTCCGGGTCAGGGAGACCGCCGCCTGGAGCCCGGCGCCCGGGTAAGTTTCGAGATTGCCGAGGGACCGCACGGGCGCTACGCGGTCGAGGTCCGGGCGCTTGAGACCGACACGGACGGGCGGGACGGCTGAGTCTCGCACCAGCCGACACGTCCGATAAGGAAAAAGGAGGACTGTTTATGGCCAGATTTGAGGACTACGCCAACAACTACCAAACGATCCGCATGGAGCGCCGGGACGGCGTGTTGCAGCTGACCTTCCATACCGACGGGGGCAGTTTGCAGTGGGGGCTGTTGCCCCACCGTGAGTGCACCCAGGCGTTCGCCGAGATCGGCACCGACCCGGACAACAAACTGATCATCATGACCGGTACGGGCGCCGATTTTTCCGGTCCCCGGTCTACGCCGTCGTCGCGGCCCCAGGTCAACCCCCGCAGCTGGGACCCGGTCTACTGGGAGGGCAAACACCTGCTGAGCAATCTGCTGGATATCGAGGTGCCTATGATCAGCGCCATTAACGGCCCGGCCCTGCGCCACTCCGAAATCCCGCTGCTGTGTGACATTGTGCTGGCGTCTGAGACGGCCGAGTTTCAGGACTCGGCGCATTTCCCCAACGGCATGGTGCCGGGCGACGGCATGCACGTCGTCTACCCCCTGCTGCTGGGGCCCAACCGGGGGCGCTATTTTCTGCTGACCGGGCAGATCCTGTCGGCCGGGCAGGCTCTGGAGCTGGGGCTGGTCAACGAAGTGGTGGCGCCGGACGCCCTGCTGCCCCGGGCCTGGGAGCTGGCCGAGCAGCTGCTGCGCCAGCCGCCGCTGACCCTGCGCTATAGCCGGGTGGTGCTGACCCAGGACCTCAAGCGGCGCATGCTCGACCTGCTCGGCTATGGTCTGGCTTTAGAAGGGCTGGGGCTTTTGGATTTCGAGTCGCAATAGGGGGCGCGGCCGTACTCTTGCGGCCGGACCCGGCCGGCTGCTAGGGTCCGGCTGCAAACCGTGACACTGGAGGGCGAGATGGCAGACGAACACTATACCCAGGTCATCCACACGGCCGAGGAGAAACTGCTCCGTTTTCTGCGGACCTTTGAGTCGATTCAGGAGCATATCCAGTTCAACAAGATCGGCGACTCCCAGGCTGAGCTCCAGGCGGTGACGGGCGACATGTTCTCGACCCTGGCCGATGAGCTGGCCGGTCTGTCGCCCCCGGACTCGCTGACCGAGTTTCACGCCGGCTTCACCGCCGCGCTAGCCCAGTGCGCGGGTGCGGCCACGGCGTTTTTGGAGCCCGGCGGCAAGGATTTCTCGCTGGCGTTTTTGCAGAGTCGCTGGGCCTTGTGCAAAGGCATGAACCTGCTGTATGACCTGCGGGCTCACACCCCGACCCTCCAGGACTACTGGTTGCTGCCCGAGGCGCTGTCGCAGCGGGACGCCCTGGAAACCCGGCCGCCCGACGCCGGAGCGCCGGTCGGCCTGATGCACACCAAGCGTACCGACGCCCACGCGGCCTACTCTCTGTATGTGCCGGAAAACTATGACCCGCACAAAGAGTGGCCGTTGATCGTCTGTCTGCACGGCGGCTATGGCCGCGGCGAGGACTATATCTGGGCTTGGCTGCGGCCGGCCAAGAGCAAAGGCTACCTGCTGCTGTCGCCCAAGTCGGTGGATGTGACGTGGTCGGTCCTGCAGCCGCCGCTCGATGTCGAGTCCATCAGCAGGATGTTCGACGAGGTATGTGCCACCTACGCGGTCGATACGAGCCGGGTCTACCTGTCCGGGCTGTCCGACGGCGGAACCTTTACCTATATGCTGGGTCTGAGCCGCCCGGACATGTTTACCGGCATCGCCCCGATTGCGGGCGATTTCCACGCCATGCTGGACCCCATGCTGCGCCGCAAGCAGGGCCAAGACCTGCCGATCTACATTGTGCACGGGGCACACGATTTCATTTTTCCGGTGGCCACGATTCGGCAGGGGCACGAGCTGCTCAGCCACATCGGCTATAACGCGACCTACAAAGAACTGCCCGACTGGGGCCACGCCTATACCTCGCGCATCAATGAAGAGCTGGTGTTGCCGTGGTTTGAGGGCTTGGAACCGAGGCAGCGCTGAATCACCATGCCGCCACGGCCGTGCGGGTGTTCCATGTTGACCTACAAAGCAATGTATAAATTTCTCGATCAGGATGTCCATGCAGAAGTGCTGGATTTTCCCGGAACAATAAGCTGCGGCGAGACCCTCGCCGCAGCCCGTCGTTCATTGGCCGGCGCCTTGGTGGATATGGCCGAAACACATCTGCTCCGGGGCGAACCTCTCCCCCAGCCTGATCCTGCCTGTACCGATCCTGAGGCTGACCTGGAGGAACCTATTCATCTGTATTCTTGATGCGCCGGTTTTGTTTGCTCATGCAGCAACACTCTGCTCCTACTCCCATCCGCCTCGTTCTCGTCGGAGCCGGCCACGCCCATCTTGAAGTGCTGCGGCGGTGTATCCTCACTCCCCTGCCGAAGGTCGAGCTGAGCGTTGTTTCTCTGGACGCCTACCACTACTACTCGGGGATGCTGCCCGGGTATGTGGCCGGCACATACCCGCCAGACGCTGTCCGTGTCGATGTCGCCGCCCTGGTCCGGCGGGCAAACGGCCGCTTCATCAAGGCCCGTGCGCTCGGACTCGACCCGAACGGACGGACGCTTCGGCTGGCTGAGGCCGAGCCTGTCGCCTACGACCTGATCTCGTTCAACCTCGGCTCTCAGGCTGCGGGGGCTGAAGCCGAAGCCGTCGCCCGGCACGCGGTCCTGCTCAAACCCTTCTCTCAGGTCACCACCGTGTGTCAGCGTCTCCAGACCCTGGCTCGGGAAAAGAGTGACCGTGCCTGCCATATTGCCGTCGTTGGCGGTGGGGCGGCCGGCTTTGAGATGGCGTGCGCGCTTGAGGCTGCGCTAGCGCTCGCCGGACAGACCCGTCAGGTGTCCGTGTTCGAGGCCGCGCCCGGTATGCTGGGCGGCTATTCCACGGCCTTTCGTAGCCGCGCCGCGCATATCCTGGCTCACAAAAACATTGCGGTGCATACCGGCCGGTCCGTGCGCCGGGTGTATGCCGATGCGGTCGAGTTGGACGACGGCGACACCCGTGCCGCCGATCTGACCGTCTGGCTGAGCGGACCGGCCGCGCCCCCGGTGTTCCGCGGGTGTGATCTGGCGCTGGATGCCCGAGGCTTCCTGCTGGTCAACGACAGCCTGCACGCGCTCGACGACCGGCGGGTGTTCGGCGTGGGCGATTGTGCCACCCTCGCCGCCTATCCCCACACCCCCAAAGCCGGAGTGTATGCGGTCCGTCAAGGACCGGTGCTGTGGGAGAGCCTGCGGGCGAGCCTGAGCGGCCGCCCGCTGCCGCACTACCGGCCGCAGTCCGGCTTCTTGTCGATCCTGAATACTGCGGACGGCAAGGCGCTGCTGCGCTACAAGCGGCTGGTTTCGCACAGCCGCTGGGCGTGGCAGCTCAAAGACTGGATTGATCGACGGTTTATGGCGCGCTATCAGGGCCTGCTCGGGTAGGGGCAACCGGCCAGTCGTCCCTACCCACCGAAAACGGGGCTCACAGCAGGTTAAACTGTTGTATGCAGCCGATTCTTGCCATCTCCTGCGGTGCTGGGTATGGTAAGCCTCGGTGTGGACGAGCGAAGTGCGACCCGGCAACGAATACCCTGGAGTCGCCCGTTTTCACTCTCGGAGAAAACACCATGAGCGTTGAATTGATCAGTGTCCTGATAGCGGTGGTCGCGGTGGGGGCCACCCTGGCCGGGTTGATGCTGGCCGGACAGCGGGCCATCCGTACAGAGCTGGTGGAGCAGCGTCAGGAGCTGGCCGCGCAGCGTCGGGATTTCGGCGCCGAGCTGGCGGAGCAGCGTCAGGAGCTGGCCGCGCAGCGTCAGCACTTCAGTACTGAATTGGCCACGCACCGACGGGATGTCAGCGCCGAGTTGGCCGCGCAGCGTCAGTACTTTGATGAACGGTTCAGCGCCTTGGAGCAGCAAATCGCCAAACTGCGCACCCAGATCGCCGAACTGCGCACCCAGATCGCCGAACTGCGCAAGCGCATGGCCCACCTGGAAGGCCTGCTCGACGGTCTGCGTGAGGCCATCGCCATCCGACAGGGAGCCGCGTGATGGCGTCCGGGCCGGACTGTCTTCAAAATACAGAGTACGTTTCTTCATACCCTCATTTGAAAAGATCTTGCCTGGAGCCTTGGCTGGCCTTCGGCTGCTCCAAAAATTTTGACCAGGGGTGAAGCCCCTGGCCGCGGCAGTGGCGTACAGCGCCTCTTGTGTCTGGGTTTCTGACCGCTGTTTGTCTGCATCCTCGCTTTGTGGAATCGTCCTTGAGAACACAGCCAATGGCGAGAACGCCGTCATCCCGTGTCCCGTTGCGCTTTGCAGCCTCGCTGTCTGCCTTCTGCATCACGGCGTAAGGATGGCGAATCCCTCGCGCGACGCGGCCTGATTCAGCCGTGCGTCAAAGCAGACAAAGCCCATACTCGCAGGCTCATCCTCCGCAGCGACGAGCGCCGCCGCCAGTTGCAGACTGTCCGCAGTCCTGAGCGGATGGACGCGCAGCAGGCGTTGTGCCACGGCTTTGATCCGCCGGCTTGGTTGTACTTCGTACCACACCTGCGACAGGGCATTGAGGCGACCGAGGTGCGCGGTGACGTCGTCTGGTTTGAGGCTGCCGTCACGCTCCCGCCGCGAGACCGCCGCGACATACTCGATTGCGGCTCCCCACCACACGACGATCTGCTCATCCGCTTCGAGCACTCGCAGCGCCGCCTGCCGGCGCGCTTCCTCCACGCTCAGGGCCAGCAGCGCGGAGGTATCCCAGAAATTCACCGGCTCCCCTCTTGGCGTTCTTCTGCGCGTTCCTCAAGCACGGCGTCCAGCAGCCCGGCGCCCTGGCGGAGGGGCTGTCTCACGACATCAAGGGGGCTCCCAGACCCGCGACGCGTTACAATCTCTGCCTGCACCAAGCGGGCAAGCTTGGCGTCTCTATCCACCTCGTCCAGCTCGTGTCCGCCCCCGGTGTCCCGCCCGACCGGAACAATGCGCGCAACGGGCGTTTTGCGTTCCATCACCAGGACGGATTCTCTGGCTTTGATGCGGCGCAGATAGGCGCTCAAGCTATTCTTGACTTCTGAAATCGTCGCACGAATCATACTCGCTCCTCGTCCGCAATTGATATAGCTATATTAGAGCACTTCACGATGCTGTGTCGCCCTTCGACTTCAGGCGCGCTGCGCCTGACGCCCAGGACTAACGGTCTCCCGTTCGTGCTGAGCGGAGCGGAGCGAAGTCGAAGCAGGGAGGCTGGCTCGCGGCCAGCAGGACGAGAGCGGAACAGCCGGGCTACAGCCTAACGTGAAACGCTCTAGAGGGTGTTATGCACTTTTTTGCTGCGATTCATTTTCCTCAGAGAAATCGCTGACTTGCAGGAACTACCTCGGCGG
>JAGWBB010000078.1:0-2080 GCA_021296095.1 Desulfurellaceae bacterium
TTGACGGGCTTCTCTCCCCGCGAATGCCATCATTACTTCCAGCATTGTGGCTACAGATAATGGTGAACCGCTCTAGAGCAGCTTCATCAGCGCAACAACGGTAGTGACGATACCAACCGACATGGCCCGCAGGTGCTTATAGAGCGATTCAAACTTATGGGTGAGGCGCAGTTCGAGCGCCTGAAGCTCGGCCTTTGTGGTGGCCTCCAGTGCCTGAAGATCAGCCTTTGTTGCGATGATGCCCTGATTGTCCGCAAGGTCGACACCTTGTCGAAACGGGATGGCAGAGCGGTGAAAAACGCGCTGTCCCGCTTCCTAGCAACCGTCTGATGAGGGGGAAGCGAACTTGACACCCCTCGCCCGAATAGGCCAGGATGCCCCTGACCCGCCCGCGTCGAGGGATGGGTCGCCCGGCGCGGCCGGGACGGGATCAACGGCCACATGGATTCACGCCACACCGCCCATGTCGAATTCGAGCGCGTCTGCAAGAGCTACGACGGACGGGTTCAAGTCGTGCGCGACCTCGACCTGACGGTCCACGAGGGGGAGTTTCTGACCCTGCTGGGCGCCTCGGGCTCGGGCAAAACTACCTGCCTGATGATGCTGGCCGGCTTTGAGACGCCGACCTCGGGCACGATTCGTATCCACGGTCGCTCGGTCCACGATCTGTCGCCGCGCAAGCGGGGCATCGGCGTGGTGTTTCAGAACTACGCGCTGTTTCCGCATATGACTGTCGGCGGCAATCTGGCCTTCCCCCTGGAAGTGCGCGGGCTTGACGCCGAGCAGCGCCGCGAGCGGATGCGGCGCGCCCTGCAACTCGTACGCCTCGAAGGGCTCGAAGACCGGCGTCCGTCAGAACTCTCGGGTGGCCAGCAGCAGCGCGTGGCCATTGCCCGAGCGCTGGTGTTTGAACCCGGCCTGGTGTTGATGGACGAACCGCTGGGCGCCCTTGATCGCCGCCTGCGCGAGGAAATGCAGTATGAGATCCGGCGTATCCAGCGCAGCCTGGGAGTCACGGTCGTGTACGTCACCCACGACCAGCAGGAGGCCATGGTGCTGTCCGACCGGGTCGCCGTCTTTCGCCACGGCCGCATCGAACAGGTCGCCCTGCCCGAAACTCTGTACGAAGAGCCCGAGCGCCCGTTTGTTGCCAGCTTCATCGGCGAAAACAACCTGTTGCATGGCCGGGTCCTGGCTGTCGAACACGATATCTCACAGGTAGAGACCGGCGATCAGGTCGTCACCGCCTTCCAGGTCACGACGTGCAAACCCGGCGACGCGGTCACCCTGGCCATCCGCCCGGAGCGGGTGTGCCTGGCACCCGAGCCGGGACTGTACACCAACCGGTTTGAGGCCAGGGTCGAAGACATCACCTTTCTGGGCGATCACCTGCGCCTGCGGGTGGCGGTGTGCGGGCGCACCGACTTCATCGTCAAGATTCCGAATACCGTCGGCCACGGCGCCGTGCTGGAGGGCGACCGGGTCCATATCGGCTGGACGCCGACCGACTGTCGGGCCCTGGAGCCGGACACGCAGGAGACCACACCATGACCCTCTTCCCAGCTCGTATCCGCCCTGCGGTCTACGCCGCAGCCCTCGTTGCGCTGGCCGGGCTCGGCTGGAGCCGGCCGGCCGTCGGCAACGAATCGCTGACCGTGGTCTCGTGGGGCGGCTCCTACGCCCGGGCGTGCCAGAAGGCCCAGCACGAGCCGTTCACCGCCGAGACGGGCATCGAGATCCGCCTCGAGTCCTACAACGGCGGCCTGGCCCAGATTCGGGCGCAGGTCGAGACCGGGGCGGTACACTGGGACCTGGTTGACCTGGAGATGGCCGACGCGGCACGGGGCTGTGACGAGGGCCTGCTCGAACCGCTGGCCGGCTTTGAGCCGCCGCCGGCACCGGACGGCACGCCTGCGGCCCAGGATTTCTTCCCTGATATGCTGACCGAATGCGGCGCCGGCCTGCTGTTCTACTCCACGGTGTATGCCTATAACGCCGAGCGTCTGAGCGGTCCCGCGCCGACAACGATCCGCGACTTCTTCGACCTGGAGCAATTCCCCGGCCGGCGCGGCATGCGCCG
>JAGWBB010000078.1:2330-14218 GCA_021296095.1 Desulfurellaceae bacterium
CTCGACCACGGCCTGCTCGCCATCGTGGCCGGCACGCCCAGGCTGGAGGCGGCCCGCACCTTCCTCCGCTTTGCAACCCGCACCGAGTCGGTGGCTGCTGTCGGTCGCCATATCGCCTACAGTCCGGCCCGACGCTCGGCCACGGCCCTGATCAGCACCCATCTTGAGACCGGGGTGGACATGCAGCCGCATATGCCGACCAGCCCCGAAAACGTCGTCCGCGCCCTGCACCACGACTGGCGGTGGTGGCGGGACCACGGCGACGAGATGAACGAGCGCTTCAGCGCCTGGCTGGCTCGCTGAAAAAGAGTCCACGTGTCCGCTATTCTTGTTGGCCCCCAGCTGCGTGCCGCCGGGCTGGTCCTGCCCCTGGTGGCCTTCATCGGCCTCACCTTTGTGGCACCGCTGGCGACCATGCTGTCACGCAGCGTCTACGACCCGGTGGTGGCCGACGGCCTGCCCCGCACCCTCGGCCTGCTGCGCGACTGGCAGGGCAGCCAGCCGCCGCCGGAGCCGGTGTTCGAGGCCCTGGCCCAGGAGCTGCGCCGCGCCCACCAGGAGCGCAGCCTGGGCCAGATCGCCACCCGCATCAATCGGGTGCGGGCCGGCCTGCGGAGCGTCATTGTCCGCACCGCCCGCCGCCTGCGCGAAACGGACGGCGGGCCGTGGCGTGATACCCTGGTCGGTGTGCACGCCGCCTGGGACGATGTGCACACCTGGCACGCGATTCGCCAGGCCGGCCAGCGCTTCACCTTGCGTCACTACCTGCACGCCCTCGACCTGGAACGCCACAGCGACGGCAGCATCGGCCGGCGGCCGGCCGAGTACCGCGTCTACGTGCCCCTGCTGTGGCGCACCCTGGTGGTCAGCCTGAGCCTGACCGGGCTGTGCCTGCTGCTCGGCTATCCGGTCGCCTACCTGATTGCCCACGCCCCGCCGCGCCGGGCGAATCTGCTGCTGCTGGTCCTGGTGCCGTTCTGGACCTCACTGCTGGTGCGCACCACGGCCTGGATCGTGCTGCTCCAGACCCAGGGGGTGATCAACTCCACGCTGGTGGCGCTGGGCCTGATCGCCGATAACGATCGTTTTGCCATGATCTACAACATGACCGGCACCATGGTGGCCATGACCCACGTCCTGCTGCCCTTCATGGTGCTGCCGCTGTACGCGGTCATGCGCACCATCCCGCAACTGCACATGAGCGCCGCCGCCTCGCTGGGCGCCAGTCCGGTCCAGGCGTTCCGACGCGTCTACTGGCCCCAGACCCTGCCCGGCGTTGGCGCCGGCTCGCTGCTCGTTTTCATTCTGGCCACCGGCTACTACATTACGCCCGCACTGGTCGGCGGCCGCAGCGGCCAGCTCATCGCCAATATGATCGCCTACCACATGCAGAGTTCGCTGAACTGGGGGCTGGCCGCAGCCCTCGGCGGCCTGCTGCTGGCCTTTGTGGGCGTCTTCTGCCTGTTCTACCAGCGCCTGGTCGGGCTGGAGCGGATGAGGCTGGGCTGAGATGACACCGGGAAGAGCGTGGAGGCGCGCCGGCCGCAGCGCCTACCTGATATGGTGTAGTGGGGTGTTCGTGTTTCTGATCGTCCCGCTGGTGGTGATAGTGCCGCTCAGCTTCAACGCCGAGCCGTATTTTAACTTTAGCGAGGGCATGCTGCGCCTGGACCCCGACGCCTATTCGCTACGCTGGTACCGGACCGTCGTGGGCGACCAGACCTGGAGCCAGGCCCTGCTCAACAGCCTGTTCATCGGCCTGTCGGCCACCGCACTGGCAACCGTGCTGGGCACGCTGGCGGCACTGGGACTGAGCAGTCCGGCCCTACCGGGTCGGACCGTGATCAGCGGCCTGTTGATCTCACCAATGGTCACCCCGGTCATCATCTCGGCGGCGGGCATGTTCTTCTTCTACTCCAGCCTGGGCCTCAGCTATACCTATCTGGGCCTCATCCTGGCTCACGCCACCCTGGGCACGCCGTTTGTCGTCATCACCGTGACCGCCACCCTGTCCGGTTTCGACACCACCTTGTATCGCGCCGCAGCCAGTCTGGGCGCCGGACCGTTGCGGACGTTTTGGCGCGTTGTGCTGCCGCTGATCGCTCCGGGTGTGATTTCGGGCGCCGTGTTTGCCTTTGCCACCTCGTTCGACGAGGTGGTGACGGTGTTGTTCATGGGCGGCCTGGAACAGCGCACGGTGCCGCGTCAGATGTGGACCGGTATCCGCGAGCAGATCAGTCCGGCGATTCTGGCTGTGGCCAGCCTGCTGATCGTCTTCTCGCTGCTATTCCTGCTGACCGTCGAGTGGTGCGTCGCCGCACGGGCGAGCGCCGCCTCAATCCCGATACACCACGCCGCGCACCGCCTCAACGACCTTCCTGACGCTCGGAATCACCAGCTCCTCGAGATTCTTGGCGTAGGGCATGGGCACGTCTTCGCCGGTCACCCGGGCGACCGGCGCGTCCAGGGAGTCAAACCCGTCCTGCATGATCCGGTACGAAATCTCGGCCCCAAAGCCGGCCATCGGCCAGCCCTCTTCGACGATCACACAGCGGTTGGTTTTGTGGACCGAGCGCAGCAGGGTTGCGTCGTCCAGGGGACGTATGGTGCGCGGGTCAATCACCTCGGCGTCTATGCCCTGGCTGGCCAGCTCGTCCGCGGCTTCGAGGGCGACATAGACCATCTTGGACCAGGCCACCAGGGTCACGTCGCTGCCCGTGCGTTTGACCTCGGCCCGGCCGACCGGGACCAGGTATTCGTTGTCCTCGACCTGGCCCTTGCGGCCGTACAAGACCTCACCCTCGATGAAAATCGTGGGGTTGTCGTCGCGGATGGCCGACTTGAGCAGGCCCTTGGCGTCGGCCGGGGTCGAGGGAGCGATGACCTTCAGGCCGGGCACATAGGCGTACAGGCTCTCGACCGCCTGGGAGTGCTGGGCGGCCAGCTGGTGGGCGGCCCCGCCCGGGCCGCGAAAAACAATCGGCAGGGACAGCTGGCCGCCGGACATGTAGCGCAGCTTGGCCGCGTTGTTGACGATCTGATCGTAGGCGCACAGCGAGAAGTTCCAGGTCATGAACTCGATAATCGGCCGCAGACCAACCATCGCCGCCCCGACCCCGACCCCGGCAAAACCGGCCTCGGCAATTGGCGAGTCCACCACCCGGCGCTCGCCAAACCGGTCGAGCAGGCCCTCCGACACCTTATACGCCCCGTTGTAATGGCCGACCTCTTCGCCCATCAGAAACACGCGCTCGTCGCGTTCCATCTCCTCGGCCATGGCCTCGCGCACGGCTTCCCGATAGCTGATCTCACGCACGGTATGTCTCCTTCAGCGGCTAACCGGCCTGGCGCGCTCGGTGGGGCAGAGAGATAATCTTCTCGTCCGGCTGGGCCTGGGCGTAGACGTAGTCGTACAGCTCGGACGGATCGGGAACGGGCGACTCGTCGGCAAACGCGACCGCCTCGGCGACCTCGGCCTTGGCCTCGTCGTCAATCGCCTTGAGCTGTTCCTCGGTGGCCATGCCCAGGCCGAAGATACGCTGCTCGAGCAGGAAGATGGGGTCGCGTTTCTTCCACTCATCGACCTCTTGCTTGGTGCGGTATTTGGCCGGGTCGGACATGGAATGGCCCCGAAAGCGGTAGGTCTTGGCCTCGACCAGGATGGGCAGGCTCTCGGTCCGAGCCCGCTGGACAGCCCGGCGGACGGTGTCGCGGATCTCCAGCACATCGTCGCCGTTGGCGATCTCCTGCTGCATGGGATAACCCTTGGCCCGCACCGCCACGTCTTCGACGGCCAGGGTGCGGTACAGCGGCGTGCCCATCGAGTACAGATTGTTCTCGCAGATGAACACGACGGGCAGTTTCCACAGCGCGGCCAGGGCCATGCCCTCGTGAAAGGCGCCCATATTGGCCGTACCCTCGCCAAAGAAACACAGCGTCACGTCGTGCTCGCCGCGATACTTGGACGCAAAGGCAATACCGGCCGCGATGGGTACGTGGCCGCCGACAATGGCGTGGCCGCCCATGAAGCGCTTGGCCACATCAAAATAGTGCATCGAGCCGCCCCGGCCCTTGGCACACCCGGTGGCTTTGCCGAACAGCTCGGCCATGGCCGCCTTCATGTCGCCGACCCGGGCCAGATAGTGGCCGTGCTCGCGGTAGGTGGCCACAATGTAATCGGTCGGCTCGACGGCCGACATGGCACCGACGGCGACCGCCTCCTGTCCCACGTACAGGTGCAGAAAGCCGCCCATCTTGCCCCGCGAGTATGAGCGCGCGGCCTCCTCTTCAAAACGGCGAATGCGAACCATATCCCGATACAGCGACAGCATCAGCGCTTTATCCATAGATCCATCCTCGTGTCCTGGCTTTTCACTCCGTCCCGCCATCAGCCCCCACCCCGCTTTCCACCTTCCGTATTCTATTGGCCGCATCGACGGGCAAAAGCAAGGGGGAGAAAACAGAAAAGCAGTCCCGCCCTAACCGGCTCTGGCGGCCCGGTCGAGCATCTCACGGGCGTGGCGTTTGGCCTCGGCCGAGACCTCCAGTCCGCCCAGCATGCGGGCCAGCTCGTCGAGGCGTTCGCCTCGGGTGAGACTTTTTGCCGTGGACACGCTACGGCCTTGAGTAACGGTTTTGACCACGGTGTAGGCGTGCTCGGCAAAGGCCGCGATCTGGGGCAGATGGGTGATGCACAAGACCTGCCGCTGGACTGCCAGGGAGCGCAGACGCCGTCCCACGACCTCAGCCACCCCGCCGCCCACGCCGGCGTCGACCTCGTCAAAAATCAGGGTCGGGGCTTCTCTGGCCTCAACGCTGAGCGCCTTCAGCGCCAGCATCAGACGCGACAGCTCGCCGCCCGAGGCAACCCTGACCAGGGGCAGGGCCGGCTCGCCGGGATTGGCCGACAGGAAGAATTCGAGGCGGTCACAGCCGGCCGGACCCAGACGCGCCTGCCCATGGACGAACGGGTCGGGCGGGTCGGGCGGATCATCGGCGTCCGGCGATACGTCCGGCTGGTCGGCAAAACGGACGCCGAAGCGGGCGCCGCGCATGCCCAGGCCGGCCAGCTCGTCACCCATCCGGGCTTCCAGGCTGTGGGCCGCCCGGCGGCGGGCGGCGGACAACTCGTGGGCCGTCAGCCAGGCTGCGGCCGCAGCGTCGGCCACCGCCCGGTCTTGAGCGGCCAGGCTCTCTTCACTCCTGTCCAGACCGGCCAGCTCGCGGCTGAGCTGCTGATGGCGGGCCAGGACGGCCTCGACACTGGGGCCGTACTTCTTTTTGAGCCGTGACAGCACGGCCAGCCGGGCGTCAATCTCCTCCAGCCGCTCGGGATCGGGGGCCAGCCGCTGGCCGTAGCGGTGCAGCGACAGGGCAGCCTCTTCGAGCTGGGCCAGGCCGCCTTGCAACAGCTCAAGCACCTCGGACAGGCGCTCGTCGAGCCGGGCACAGTCCTGGATCTGGCTCAGGATGCGGCCCAGGCGGTCGGTCAGCGCGTCCTCGCCCGAGGCCAGGGCGTGTTCGCCGCCGGCCACGCCGTGCTGGAGCTTTTCGGCGTGCAGCAGCACGGTCTTCTCCTGGCGCAGGTCTTCCTCTTCGCCGGCCCGCAGCTCGGCCCGGGCAATTTCCTCGAGCTGAAACCGCAACAGCTCGCGCCGGTCCTCGCGCTCCCGGCGACCCTCGACCAAGGCTTGTCGTTGCGCCCAGGCCCGACGCAGCAGGCTGTAGCGCTGCTGCATCTCGGCCACGTTCGGACCCAACCCGCCAAACCCGTCCAGCAGGGTCTGGGCGGCCTCGGCTTCGAGCAGGCTGTGCTGCTCGTGTTGGCCGTGGACCTGGAGCAGCGCGACGCCCAGCCGGCGCAGCAGGCCGACGGTGGTCAGGGCGCCGTTGCAGTACACCCGCCCCCGGCCGGTGTGGGAGATGACGCGACGGATCAGGATTTCGTCCTCAACCGGATAGCCACCGTCCTCCAGCAGGCGGGCGATACTGTGGTCCGGGTAGTCGTGAATATCGAACAACGCCTCGACCACCGCCTCGTGGGCTTTATGGCGCACCAGCTCGGCCGAGGCGCGCCCGCCAACCGCCAGGCCGAGCGCTTGCATCAACAGGCTCTTGCCCGCCCCGGTCTCGCCGGTGATGACGTTCAGGCCGTTCTCAAAGGACAGCTCGAGTTCGTCAATCAGGGCGAAATTCGTAATGTGCAGAGAACGCAGCATCGCCTCACCCGCCTGTGCGCGGTCCGGAAGCCTGCAAGCGGTCGCTCAGGATTCTGGCAATATTCAGGAAAATCTTGGCTCCGGTGCGCGGATAGCGGCGCTGCATGTGGGACAGGAAGCGCTCGTCAACCACCAGCGCCTCGACATCCTCGGCCGCCACCACGTCGGCCGTGCGTTCGTGGTTGCGGATCAGGCCCATCTCGCCAAACACGTCCCCCCGGCCGTGGACGCGGACGTGTTTACGGTCACCGTTGGTGTGGACGTACACGTCGGTCGTGCCGCTGACCAGGACGAACATCTCGTTGCCCGTTTCCCCACGCCGAATAATCGGCTGGCCGCGCGGGAAGGTCTTGAACTCGCCCATCAGGGTGACCAGCTTGGCCTGAAACGGGCGCAGCCCGGCAAACAGCGGAATCGTCTTGTGCGGGTCGCGGCCCAACCTGAGGTGCAGCAGCTCCCAGACGGTAATGATCCTGGTCGTGGCGATCAGGGCCGGCAGCAGGACCAGGTCGCTGGCCAGGGCTGCGGCCATGGTGATGGCCGACAGGATGCCGAACTCCCGAATCGGGACAAAGCGCGAAAAGCCCAGCACCGCAAAGCCCAGCAGCAAGATAAGGGTGGCCAGCACGGCCGGCTTGCCGATGGTGGACAGGGTCGCCAGCAGGGCGCGGCGCTGGTCGGAGGTATTGCGCACCTCGGTGCTCAGGCGGGTCATGAAGTGGATCGTGTTATCGACCGCGATGCCAAGCGCGATGGAGGCCACGATGCTGGTGCCAAGGTTCAGGACCGCGCCCGACAGACCCATCAGGCCAAAGAAGACCAGGATCGGAAACAGGTTGGGGATCATGGCGATCAGCCCCACCCGGACCGACAGGAACATGCCGGCCATGATGACGAAAATCACCGTCGCGGCCAGGGCCAGGCTCTGGACCTGACCGGACACGATATCGCCGGTGGTCTTGGTCAGCAGCACCAGGTTGCCGGTGGCGCGGACACGCAGCTGGGGCGGAAAGGTCTGGGCGGCAAAGGTCTCGACCCGCTCGACCAGGGCCATGATATCGCTCGACTGCGACAGGCTGGTGCGGACCAGGATATTGGTCCGCGAAAAGTCGATGTTGACCACCCGCTCAAAACTACCCGGGCTGAGGGTGACGATCTGCAACACGCCGCGCAGCTGCTCGGGATTGTCCCAGAACGTGGTCTGGGCGCCGGCCGCCGGAGCCTGGATAATCTCCCCCTGGGGCGAGACGATGAGGTCGCCGCCGGCGCCGGACTGGGCGCCGCGGTCGAGCAGCTCACAGTAATCGACAAAGGACACCGTCTTGTCCACGCCGGGCTGGGCGTCGATATACAGCTGCAAATCCTTGATGCGCCGCAGCGTCTCCCAGCGGTTGATGCTGTTCGGTTCGTCGCCGTCAATCGCCACGTAAAACGCCATGCTGCCGACCAGATGCTCGTTGATCGCGTCGGTGGCCAAGCGAATGGGATCGTCGGCCCGAAAAAAAGACTGAAAGTTTGAATCGACCCGAATGGAAGCCGTCAAGTACGCCGCCGCCACGGCAATCAGGACGCTCAGGATCAGAATCAGCCGGCGCCGGCGAATGTCAAAATAGCACAGCCGCCGCAGGGCGGTGCTGACGCGCGCCAGGCTGGGCAGCGACCCACCAGCGCTGGGCAGAGGCAGGAGGACCAGCCCGGCCGGCACCAGCAGCAGCGACAGGGCGCAGGCCAGACTGATGCCGACGGCCGAGAACAGCCCCATGTGCTGGATGCTGACGATCGAGTTGACCGACAGGGACAAAAACCCGAGCACCGTGGTCAGGGTGGTCAGGCAGATCGGCGGACCGGTCAGGCGCAGGGCCTCGAACACCACCTCACGCGGGCTGCGGTCGGGGCTGGCCAGCTCGTAGTACTCGGCCACTACGTGGAGCGAGTAGGCGGTACCGAGTACCAGCAGCAGCGGCGGCAGGGCCATGCTGCCCAGGCTCAGACGGTTGCCGCTCAGCACGATGATGCCCAGCGTCCAGGTCAGGCTGACGACCACGGTCAACACCGGCAACACCACTCCCCGCATGGAGCGAAAGCTGAGATACAGGACGGCCACGATGAACACCAGGGTCAGGGGCACAAAGCGGACCAGATCCTGCTGCATGCCGCGTGTCGAGTAGACCTTGAGGTGGGGCAGACCGGTATAGTAGATGCGCTCGGGACCGCTCTCCTGCTCGATCAGGGCGACGACTTTGTCATCAATCCCCAGCCGCAGGAACTCGTCGTCGTTCATATCGGCAAAAACGACGTTGATAGCTGCGGCCCGACCATCGGACGCGACCAGATTTTTGAGGTAGATCGGCCGGTCGGCCAGGGTGTCTCTGAGGGCCGTCATCTCGGCCGGGGTGCGCGGAATCCGGGGCATCAACAGCGGCGGATCGGTCACGTTGGCAATCGGATCGACCGCATTGGCCAGGCTGATCACGTCATCCACGCCCTCAATGGCCTTGATCTGCTCGCTCAGGCGGACGATTTTTTGCAGGCTCTGGGGGGTGTAGATGGTGTCGGCAATAATGCCCACTACCCCGATCTCGTCGCTGCCGAACAGCTGCCGGATCTCGGCGTAATACTGCGAGTCGGTATTATCGCCGGGCAACAGACTCTCAACCGAACTGTCGAGCTGAATGTGTCGCGCAGACCAGCCAAACACGCCGGTCAGGAACAGAATCAGGCTCAGGATCAGTTTTGGTCTGCCCACGATCAGGCCGTACATGCGTTCCATCTTCCTAGGCCATATACCTCAGACCATGGGCGAAGAGAACCGGGGTGGAAGCTGAGGGGCGACCACAGGGGGTCGCCCCTACACACGCCCCTGGATCGACCGCCGCATTGTATTGTAGGGGCAGGCCCCCGTGCCTGCCCTGCGCCCAACATGGCCCCGTGCCTGCCCGGTTCCAGCGGGTTGGCAAATAATATCAACATGATATAGACACGCCATGTCTAACCCCATCCAGGCGAAGCAGGACGAGCTGATCCAAACCCGGACTCGTCTGGCCAGCCTGATCGAAATCAACCAGTTGCTGATGGGCACGGTCGAAGCCGAGGATTTGCTCAGAGCCATTCTCAGCTCGGCCATTCGCCTCTTTTCGGCTCAAGGCTGTAGCCTGGGTCTGGTTGACGAGGCCGCCGGGCAACTGGCCTTCACCACCATGGAGGGCGAGGCCAGGGTCGAAGAGTTCCGCATTGACCTCGGCCAGGGCATTGCCGGGCTGGTGGCCCGAACCGGCCAGCCGCTGGTCAGCAACGACGTGTCCACCGATCCGCGCTGGTTTGGCGGGGTGGATCAGAAGACCGGCTTTCATACCACCTCAATCCTGTGCGTGCCGCTCAAACGGCGCGGGCGGATCATCGGCGTGATGGAGGCGCTGAACACCACCAAGGCCGCGGGGTTCAGCCAGGCCGATATGGAACTCCTGCTGGCCTTTGGCAGCCTGGCCGCCACCGCGCTGAGCCGGGCCAGGGCATTTACCACGGTCCGTAACGCCAAGGTTGCCTTTCAGGAGGTCATCCAGGATCGCTACCACCTGATTGCCGGCCCGAGCAACAGCATGGAGGAAGTCCTGCGTCTGGCCCGGACTACCGCAGCCACACCGTCAACCGTCCTGCTACTGGGCGAGAGCGGCACCGGCAAAGAGGTGCTGGCCCGGGCCATCCATCAGTGGAGCCCGCGTGCAGACCATCCGTTTATTGCCGTCAACTGCACGGCGCTGTCGCCCGAGCTGCTCGAAAACGAGCTGTTCGGCCATGAGCGGGGGGCGTTTACCGGGGCGACCGGCCAGAAGAAGGGCAGGTTTGAGCTGGCCGACGGGGGAACTATTTTTCTGGACGAGATCGGCGACCTGGCGCCTGACCTCCAGGTCAAGCTGCTGCGCGTGCTCCAGGAGCGCGAGTTTCAGCGGCTGGGAGGGACGCGCGAGATTCGGGTTGATGTCAGGATTCTAGCCGCCACCAACCGCAATCTTCAGCAGGCCATGCAGACCGGCGGTTTTCGGCAGGATTTGTACTACCGGCTCAACGTGGTGTCGATGACCCTGCCCGCCCTGCGTGACCGCCGGGCCGACATTCCCGGCCTAGTCCAACACTTTCTGGAACACAGCTGCCGGGAAATGAAGCGCCCCCAGCTCGGCCTTGACCCGGCCGTCCTGCCGGTCCTGCAAGCCTACCCCTGGCCGGGCAATGTGCGCGAGCTGCAAAACGCGATTGAGCGGGCGGTGGTGCTGGCCGCCGGTCCGGACGTGAGCATCGCCGATCTGCCGGTCGAGATTCGTTCCGCCAGCCGCCAGCCCAATGGCGCACCGCAGCCCGAGGCACCCGACGACAGCCGGCCGCTGTCTGTCGCGGTGGAAGAATTCAAACGTCGGCGCGTGCGGCGCGTCCTGGAGCAGACGGACTGGAATCAAACCGAGGCCGCCCGGCGGCTCGGCCTGCCCCAGTCAAACCTGTCACGCTTGATGAAACGCCTGGGTCTGCGCTCCTAGAGGCCTTCCCGGTCGTTCTCTGGAGCGGGGCTGGGCTCAGCGGTTGACGGCGCGCCGTTCGACATAGCTCAGCGCCGCGCGGGTCAGCAGCCACATCTCGGCAGCCAGCAGGGATCACACGCTTGTATGCACGCCTGACTGTACGCAAAAAGATATGCTTTCATGGTGTCTCTTCCTGATCCGTACTGGCCGAAGCCGATACTTCCTCGCCTTCGTTCGGCGTATCGGCCCTGGGCAAGTCAAGCGTAAAAAATCGGAGAGCGTCGAGTAGTCGAAGCCTCGTGTGTCAGCGTTCGCTCCAGCGCAGCTTGTTGCGCAGCACGTCAAAATAGGTCCGGTTGGGCGACTTGATCAACGACACGGTGATGTCGGAGCGCCGAATGCTGACCCGGTCGCCGCCTCTGAGGGGGTGGCCCTCCTGGCCGTCCAGGGTCAGGATGACATCTTCTTCGGCGGTCTGCAGGATGACGTGGATATCGGTCTGGTCGGACAGAATGATCGGCCGGTTGGTGAGGGTGTGGGGACAGATCGGGGTCAGGACGACCACCCCGACGGCCGGGTCAATAATCGGGCCGCCGGCCGACAGGGAATAGGCGGTCGAACCGGTCGGCGTGGCCACAATCAGGCCGTCGGCCTTGTAGGTACACAGATACTGCTCATCCACCCAGGTTTCGAGGTCGAGGATACGGGCCAGCGCGCCCTTGTTAATCACCACATCGTTGAGGACCTGAAAGACGCCAACTGGCTGATCATCGCGCGTCAGCGTGGTTTGCAGCAGGCTGCGCCGCTCGACCTCAAAATCTCCCTCCAACACCCGTTCCAAGGTGGCCAGGAATTCGTCGGTCGTGGTTTCGGTCAGAAAACCCAGGTCGCCCAGATTGACGCCCAGGATGGGGACCTCGCGCTGGTTGGTCCGCCGGGCAACGCTCAACAGCGTGCCGTCACCGCCGAGCACAATGGCCAGGTCGGCGCGCTGCATGATCTCGACCTTGCGCCAGCCCTGGCTGAGGCCGATCTCATGGCTGGTGTTGTCCTCGGCCCAGATGGTCTTGCCGCGCTGCCGCAGCCAGGCCACGACCTCGCGGCCCAGGGCGGCGACTTCTGGCTGGTTGCGTTTGATGACCAGTCCGATGTTTTGCCCGAT
>JAGWBB010000079.1:0-18691 GCA_021296095.1 Desulfurellaceae bacterium
GCGGAGCGAAGTCGAAGGGCCTATCCGGCGGCGGAGAACCTGGATTTCTGCTTTCGCAGGCATGACGGGCGGCCACACAGCATCGTTATTTGCTCTAGGCTCCGGACTCATAAAGGGGGTAGTCTGGGTCAACCGAGTGTGATGGGGTTCTGTGCTGAGAGGGAGGAAGTGCGGTGCCCAACTCTTTCTGGTTTTCTGAGCGACAATTCGCGCGGCTTCAGCCGCTGTTGCCGACCAAAGTGCAGGGCGTGCCGCGGGTGGACGACCGGCGGGTCATCTCGGGGATCATCCACGTGTTGCAGCGTGGCTGCCGGTGGCGCGCTGCGCCGGCGGTCTACGGGCCCTACAAGACGCTGTACAACCGGTTCGTGCGCTGGGCGGGCAAAGGCGTCTGGGACGGCGTGTGCGCGCGGCGGTCTGCGGCCGGGGGGCCGCCGGTGGCGTTGTTGCTGGATTCGACGCCGGTCAAGGCGCATCGGTCGGCGGCGGGCGGAAAAGGGGGGCGGACCATCAAGCCATCGGACGCTCGCGGGGCGGGCGCACGACCAAACTCCCTGCCGCCGTCGATGCGGCCGGCCGGCCCCGCCGGCTGAACGTCCACCCGGGCCCACGCGGGGACGCTCCTGTCGCGACGGCCCGGGTCGCCGCCCTGCCCCCCCAACGCTGCCTGGCTGCTACGGCCTACGCCAGCGCTGCCCTCCGGGCGTGGCTCTGGCGCCGGGGCTGCCAGCCGGTCCTCCCCACCAACCCGACCCCTAAGCGCAAACATCCTTTCGATCCGGTGGCGTATCAGGAGCGCACTGTCATCGAGCGCACCTTCGGCCGCCTCAAGGACTGGCGGCGCGGCGCCACTCGCTACGACAAGCTCGCGCAGAACTACCGCGCTACGGTCCTCCTTGCCGCCATTCTCCTCTACTGGTTATGAGTCCGGAGCCTAGAGCAGTGCTTCGTAGGAAAAACGGCCACGCAGTTAGAGGCAGTCATGCGGAAGTGGCTTGGGGAGCACCCGGAGCGCTGGCACGAAGCCTGTAACTTTCTAGCCTACGATGCGATTTCTGAAATGTGCCAGCTAAAGTGATTTTGACCCTAGAAAATTTCAGACTGATACACTACCCGACGCCGTAAACCCCTATTCTCTGGTGAGGGGCCTCGGTATAGGCCGACCCGCTTAAAGCCGTCCTGGGCGCTCCTGGGCGGTCGATTTTCTGACATGAGCCTCCACCATCTCAAATTGACCAGCCGACGCTGGGAACGGGCCCGGCGGGCCTGCCCCTGCCTTCAAGAGAGCGGGCTGTAGGTGCCAGGCTCCGGGCTGTGGTCGAGCTGGGCGGCTCGAAGCACACCACAAAATCCCGCTCGACCGGGGCGGCGCTCCCTACGATCTGAGCGACCTGAGCCGATTCCGTAGGACGGCCGGCTCAATCCGCAAACCGGGGCATGACTTTCTCGGCGAACAGTTCGAGCGAGGTCATGATCTGGTCGCGGTCATGAATCCCCTGCGGCAGCAGGAAGAAACACTCTTTGATCGGAATCTTGCTGCTGGCCTCTTCCAGCCGTCGGCTCAGGGCGTCCGGGTCGCCGACCAACAGTTCGGGGTGGCCCTGGCCGAAGGGCAGAAACCATTTATCCCACATCCACAGCGGGTCCTTGAGCCAGTCCTGGGCGACTGATTGGTCTTTATGGCAGATCAGCATGCCGCCCCAGGCTGCCTCGTCGCCCGGTTCGATCGTGCGCCCGTGTTTGAGCGCCTCGTCGTGATAGCCCGACCACAGACGCTTGCAGAAGTCGAGGTCCGAGGCCAGCACGATCGGCTTGCCGCCGTACTTGGCCCAGAACAGTGCGGTCCGCAGGCTGTGGGTGAAGCCGCCGTACAGCGGAGGGTGGGGTTGCTGGTAGGGTTTGGGGGCGATGCCGATCTCGCGAATCCGCATGTCGGCGTCAACCCCCTGGCCGTATTCGGTGTAGGACGACTGGGGGTGGGGGTTGATGAAGTCGTCGGGCGGGATGGTCCAGTACTTGCCCTTGTAGCTGAAGGTGTCGTGTTGCCAGGCTTTAAGCACAATCTCGACAAACTCGGTGAAGTACTCGCGGTTCATGGCGTCGTCGGGGCTGTTGCGGTTCCAGTCGCCCACCGCGTTCAGATCCGGCCGAATCCGGTAGTTGTGAACCCAGCGGGCCTGATAGCCCCGCACCAGACCCACGCCCAGCCGGCCCTTGAGCATGTGGTCGAGGGTGGCGATGTACTCGGCCGTCCGGACCGGATTATGGGTCGGCGCCACCCAGCCAATCATGTTGACCTGGAGCCGTTTGCTGTGCTGACCGATCCACATCGACAGCAGACCGGGTTCGTTGCTGGCCTCAAAGCCTTCGATCTGGAGGTGGTGTTCGGGATGGCTGAAGCCCGCATAGCCGGCCTCGTCGGCAAAGCTGACGTACTCGGCCACCTCGTCGAGCATGCGTTGGTAGAGTTCCGGGCGCTTGCCGGCCATGCCCGCTTCAAGCTCGTGCCGTCGACCGAGCGTCGCGTAGATGAACAGGTGAAACTTCATAGTCGCTCCTTCACAGGGGATCGCAGGTGCGGATAAGGGGTGGACTCAGGCGTTCGGCACGCTCACCCGGACTTCGGTGCCCCGGTTCCGGGCGCTCAAGACCTGTAGAGTCCCGCCACAGGCTTCGGCCCGCTCGCGCATGTAGAGCAGGCTGTACTGACCGTGCGGATACTGCTCAAGATGGGCGCCGTGACCGTCGTCTTTGATCAGCAGCGACACCCCTTTGTGTTCCTGGACGACAGCGATCTCGACGTGCGCGGCGTTGGCATGCCTGCCGATGTGATCAAGAGCTTCCTGGGTAATCCGAAACAGGCTGAGGGTAGCGGCGGAGGGCAGGGGCAAGACCGCGTCGTCAGCCTGAACGGTGACTCGAAACAGGGACTTCCGGCGCAGTTTGTCCACATACTCTTGAAGCGCCGCCACAAAGCCGAAATCGTCCAGCGTGGCCGGCCGCAACTCGTCCATCAGGCTCCGAACCGCGGCCGCCATGGCGTCCAGCTCGGCGACCAGACGCTGGATCTGTTCCTCGGCCTCGGGCACCCGCTGGAGAAACAGGTCTTTGCTGCGCCGAAAGTCCTGGAGGACGCTGAACAGTTTCTCGCCGAGCTGGGCCTGCCACTCCTCAACCAGATGCTTGCGTTCCTCTTCCCGGGTGCTGATGACCGTATGGAGCAACTCCCGTAACTGCCGGGCTTCTTTTTCGATCCCTTCGTACAGCTGGGCGTTTTCAATGGCCAGGGCGGTGTGCTGGGCCACGTTGGTCAGCAGCCCGACCGTCTTGGCCGGAAAGCCTTCGGCCGGATGCCGATCCGCCACCAACAGGCAGGCCAAAGGCTGCGGATAGTCTGGCTGCATGACCGGGGTGATAAACAGGTTGTGTTCGGCGATATCGTGCAGTGCGTCGGGCTGCAGCCAGGTTTGCAGGGTATCCGGCGTGTCCAACACCAGCGTGCCCCGATCGCACCCCCGGCGCAGCAAGCCACCTTCGGCCAGGCTGGCGGCCAGCGCCGTGGAGGCGGGCACCGGAAAACTGCCGGCGACCGCGATGCGCTCGGCCTGTCCGCTGCGACGGTCGAGCAGAATCAGCCCCACGCCCTCACAGGCCAGCAGACGCTCCAGCGTGTCAACCAACTGCTGCATGACCGTGTCAACATCCAGGCTGCCGAGCGCACGGTTGACGCTCCACAGTTGTTCGGTGGCCTGGGCCGACAGCTGTCGGTGGGTCGGCTGAGCGGCGGCGGATGGCTGAGTTGGGAGCAGCACGGCACTGATCCCGCCGGCCAGGAAGAGATAGGCGATCTGGGGACCGACGCCGGTGCCGGACAGCAGCGCGAATAATTCCAGGCAGAACAACGCCTGGAGGGCGGCCATGGTCAGCCCGGCGGTTGAGCCAAAGCGGATGCCGACCGCCAGGCTGATGACATAGAAATAGGTCAACGCCGGGCTGTCGATTCCACCGCTCACCCCGCACATCAGGCTCACCAGGGCGGTATCGAGGAGCGGAACCGGCACGACCAGCGGCCGACCTCGGTGCAGGCGGTAGACCACATAGTGG
Organism: Desulfurellaceae bacterium; assembly: GCA_021296095.1. Taxonomy (NCBI): domain Bacteria; kingdom Pseudomonadati; phylum Campylobacterota; class Desulfurellia; order Desulfurellales; family Desulfurellaceae; species Desulfurellaceae bacterium. The sequence continues at coordinate 4,105 of JAGWBB010000079.1, forward strand.
CAGAAGCCGCAGTAGACCAAGCCCAGGCCAAAGACGATACCTGCCACAGGTTGCAGTGCGGCAGCGTCCGGGGCCGCTACGAGCAGCCACCAGACCAGAACCCCGAGCCAGCGCAGGCGGGTCCAGACCTTTTCTTGATGGATAAGGGGGATGGATGTGTCGGAGCGGTACGCACCCCAGAAGGCGGACTGCAAGGCTGAAGGCAAGGTCTTCATAGCGTGGAAGCGCTCTCCTTCTTACTCTCTGTGCCTGCCTTTTGTCTAGGGGCGTGGCGGAGTTGGGAGGCGCTATTTTTTTTGAGCGGGGTGGGCTATAGGGATCAAGCGGCCGAAGGCCGGAAAGGAGACGGGCTATGCTGATGATGCTGAAAGCGCATATTGCGAAACCTGCTGACGCCTCAAATAAAGAATTCTACAGTGTCTGGCTCAAGGAAGCCGAGGCGGCTCTGGCGGCCAAGGAAGCCGGAGTGATCCAAGCCATATGGAAAGTCGCCGGTAAACCGGAGGTGATTGCGATTCTGGATGTCGAGTCGGGAGACGTGCTCGACCGCGCGATCCAGGGCCTGCCGCTATGGAAGCTGGGCTACGCCCATATTGTGAAAGACCTGGAATTTATCGCCCTGCGTCCGTATGAGAACTGGGCCGAGGATTTACAGACCCTGGCCCAGGGCTAGCTGCCCGCCGGGTGTGGTCGTGATCGCGTGACGGGAGTGGCGGCGGCCGGATTATCCCCTGACCTCCACCCCAGCCAGGCGTTCCAGGACTTTGACCAGAGCCTGGGTTCCCTCATCGCCGGCCCCCAGCGTCTCCAGGGCGTGAAAGAGGGTGTGGACCAGGCTGGTGGCGGGCAGGGCCAGGTGCAGGTGCTCGGCTTCCTGGAGGACGAGCCGTAAATCCTTCTGCTGGAGCTTGACCATAAAGCCCGGCGCAAAATCCCGCTCAAGCACACGCGGGGCGAGGTTCGACAACTGCCACGAGCCTGCGGCTCCACCGCTGATTGCCTGTTGCATTTTCTCCAGATTCAGACCGGCCTTGGCGCCGAACACGAGCGCCTCGCTCATGGCCAGATTCGTCACTGCCACCGCGATCTGATTGCACAGCTTGGTCAGCTGTCCCGCCCCGCTGGGGCCCATATGGGTGATATTGGTGCCCATGACCTCAAAGAGCGGCAGGCAACGCGTAAAGACCTCTTGCTTGCCCCCGACCATGATCGACAGTGTCCCGGCAATTGCGCCGCCCTCTCCGCCACTCACCGGTGCGTCGAGCAAATCCCCGCCCTTGGCCTCGACCGCCTGGGCAATCTCACGGGTGGCGGTCGGTGAGATGGTGCTCATATCAACCACCACCGTGCCCGGCCGTAGGCCGGCCAGGACGCTGTCCGGCTCCAGGATGACTTGCCGCACGTCGGGCGTGTCGGTGACAATGCTGATGACCACCTCGGCCGTCTCGGCAATCTCTTGGGGCGAAGCCGCCCCGGTCGCGCCGTCCTCGATCAGGGCCTCAACCGATTCCCGGCGTCTGCTGTAGACGCTCAGTGGATAGCCCGCCTTGAGCAGGTTCCGGGCCATAGGCTTACCCATGATGCCAAGACCGATAAAACCGACGCGTGTCTCCATAATGCCTCCCCGCTTGGCGCGTGATGGCACTATTCTTCGACTGTTTGGGCCACAATGGCAAGGCCCCGGGCAAGACGGGTGAGTGGGCGGAACGGGTAGGGGGAAGGACAGGGAGGTGCGGGCCGGGAGTGGGGCTCAACACCTCTGTCAGGTTGCGCTAGGCCGGGGTTTCCAAGCTGACTTCCTGGAAGCCGTCCTGCTCTTCAACAACCGGCTCGTCTTTCTTGTCCCAGGACCAGGAGGCGTCGCGTTTGGGGGCGGCTGGAGCGGGGGCGGCTGGAGCGGGGGTGGCTGGAGCGGGGGTGGCTGGGGCGGCAGCTTCGTTCTGGTCTGACCCCGGCGGATCGGTCTTGGGCCGGCCACGCATGGGCATGCGGTTGCGGACCTCACGCCAATGAAAGCTGCTGGGCGGGCTCTGGAGTCGTTCGAAGCTGGCCAGGAGTAATTCTTTGCTGTCAGCACGGCCAAAGCAGTGGTCGCCAATCCACATTTCCCAGCCGGGCCGGACACTGCCGTCCGGTGCGGTCAGGTCGCGACGCACAAAGTTCGGCGTCACCGTCGGCAGCGCGCCGCTCGCCTGAACCTCGTCGTCCGGGGCCGACGGGGCAGAACTGGCAGCGGCTGGTAGCTGGGCTGCCGGACCGCTTGACTTGGCTGCCCGCTTGGCCGTCCGCTTTTTGGCCGCTGGCTGTGTTTCCTGCCGTGCAGGACGAAGACTCATATCCTCTCCTTCGCTGCGCTTCTTCTGGACAGAGTCCGAAAGAAGGTTAGGTGAACCGTGGCTGAGAGTCCGGTCTGGAAAGAGGCTTGCCGACCCACGTTCAGGCCCGGTTCAGTAGAACTCGTCGGATAGGTGCAAATGAAACGGTTATGCCAAGATGTTCAGATTATTCAGGGTATTGCAGACTCTCTCCGGCACCGCTTACCCTGTAAGCCTCCCATGTTTTCGCCCCGATTTCAATCCCCCATGCGCCTATTGCCGCCGGGTTGCGGCCATTGACGGCGGTCGGTCCGCACCGGGCCGTCGCTTATGCCGGGCGGATGTAGGTGCCGCTCTTGCCGCCGGTTTTTTGCTGGAGACACACGTCCGAGATGCGCATGCCTTTTTCCACCGCTTTACACATGTCGTAGACGGTCAGGGCCGCGACCGATACTGCGGTCAGGGCTTCCATTTCGACACCGGTTTTGCCCTGAACCGCAACCCGTGCCTCAATGTCGAGCCGGCCGCTGGAGGGGTGGGGGGTGAACTCGACCGTGATGGAGGTCAGCGGCAGGGGATGGCACAACGGAATCAGTTCGGCGGTTTTTTTGGCCGCCATGATGCCGGCAACCCGGGCTACGGCCAGCACGTCGCCCTTGGGCAGCTGACCAGTGGTGATCAGGCGCAGGGTTGCCGGCTGCATGTGGACCGTGCCGCTGGCCAGCGCCTCGCGGGCGGTCACGGCCTTGTCGCCAACATCAACCATGCGGGCGCGGCCGTGGGCATCGGTGTGGCTGAGTTTATCCATGGGGTGTCCGGGGGCTCCGAGCCGGTGAGAGAAGTCTGCCACAGGCGGGAGCACGCTGGCAAGCGGGCTGCTGCCTGGGCGAGGGGCAAGCCTGGCGGCACTTGACGCCCTGGTACGGGATAGCTAGCCAGAACATGCAAGGAGATCGATAATGTTGGACACACTCCTCCTCACCGCAACCGGCATGTGGCTTGGCGCTATGGTATTTTTTGCCGCAGTCGTTGCGCCAACGGTGTTTGGCACCCTGGAGCCGGTTGAAGCCGGGCGGATGATCCGCCGGGTGTTTCCCAAGTACTACCTGTTCGGCCTGGTGTGTATAACGGTTGCCCTGCTGGCCAGTCTGGTGAGGCCGAACTGGTGGACCGTAGCCTTCGCCCTGTTGCTGGGCATGACCGCCTACGCTCGCCAAATCCTGATGCCCAGGGTCAACACCGCCCGCGATGCCATGCTGGAAAAGCACGAGGAACACTCCCCGGCCTTTTCCCGCCTGCACAAGCTGTCGGTCCAGCTCAACGCCCTTGAAATGCTGGTGTGCGCGGTTCTGATGTACGCCATGGCAAGCTGACCGGCACCCGGCGCTCAGACGCTGCGGCCGGGCACGAACACAAAACGGAGTCTACCCGGCGTGCTGGTCAGGGTGTTCCATGAGGGAGTATCGAGGTCGATGCCGACCAGGGCCCCGGTCGGCAGGGGCAACTCCCGGCCGCTCAGCCGACTGACCAGGTCCTCGAGGTCGGGGTTATGGCCGACCAGCAGCACCGCCCGACAGGCGTCGTCCAGCCCGGCCAGGACCTTGAGATGTTGGGCCGGGCTGGACAGGTACAGGCTGTCCAGTTTGACGATCCGGCCCGCATAGCCGGCCGTGCGCGCCGCCCGCTTGGCGGTTTGGCGGGCGCGTCGGGCGGCCGACGAAATGACCACATCGAGCCGAATCCCCTGCCGGCCGATCTCTTGTCCGGCCTGCTCGGCCTGCCGGGCACCGCGCTTTTTCAGACTACGCGCGAAATCGTGCTCGGGGCTATCCGGCCGGGCCTTGCCGTGGCGGAGGATGAGCAGGGTTTTCACGCCATTGCCGTTAGACAAATCTGAGCAGACGGTCGGCGTGCAGCAGCTTGGCCTTGATCGGCAGCTGGGACGGACAGGCCTGCTCGCACGGTGCCCGGCAGTCCACACACTGTGACGCGTTACGCGCCTCGGGCAGTTTGGCGTACTCTTCCATGCCGACGCGCTGCTGGCCGTAGTTTTCGTAGTACATGGCGTAGCGTAGGATGTCGTCGACCGGCACCTCGGCCGGGCAGGAGGACAGACACTCCCCGCAGCCCGGCGGGCAGTAGTCGTTGGCGACCAGACGGTCGTATTTTTCGAGCAGCGCAATGTCGGCCTGCTGTACCGGCTGTCCCGAGGCGTGCAGATACTCGTCGATCTGGGACCGTGAACTCATGGTCACCACCAGGCCGCTGACATCCTGGTTTGACAGCACCCACTTGAAGGCCGCCTGGGAGAAGGTCTCGCGTTCGGTTGAACTGAAGTCCGACAGTGCCGTATGCCGGGCGCCCTTGAGCGTTTTCATGGCCACCACTCCGACACCCTTTTGCTTGGCGTCGTGAAAGATGGTGGTCAGCTCGGGCCAGTTCCGAAAATTATAGGCGACCATGATGACGTCAAAGCGGTCCGAGTCAACGGCGTGACGCATGACCTGTTCCAGCCGCGGTGTATGGGACGAGACGCCCAGGAAGCGCAGCTTGCCCTGCTCTTTGAGCCGGTCAAAGGCCTCATGGATATTGGGGTTCATCAGCCGCTCAATGGAGTTGCAGGCGTGGATGTGGGCCAGGTCGAGGTAGTCGGTCCCGATCCGTTGCAGACTGGCTTCAATCGCAGCCATCACATCCTTGACCGGCGTGGAATTGCTGAGATGGCCGCTCGGGGTACAAAACTTCGACACGATGAACAGCTTGTCGCGCGGATAGCCCCTGATGCCTTCGCCCAGGGCGCGTTCCGAGCCGGCCCGGGAATAGTCGGGCGAGGTGTCAAAATAATTGACGCCGCGCTCCAGCGCGTGCTTGACGACCCCGGTGTCATGCAGGCCCGCGCAGCCAAACGAGATGTCCGAAACCTGCACCCCGGTCCGGCCCAGGGTGCGGTACTGGCGGATGCCGGCCTCCCGCCAGTCCGGACTGTGTTGGTCGGCCTGTTCTTCGACCGGCTGGAGTAAAAAGAGCTGGGTCTGGTACTCACAGCCGGCGGCCAGAGCTGCACCGCCGCCGGCCAGTCCGACTGCGGCCTGGCGTAAGAACTTGCGTCGGCTAGGGTTATTGGCCTGGGCTGGAGTCGAGCGGGATGTTTGCTTGGCGTCCACGGGCGGCCTCCTCAGCGGGGGATTGCGGACGAGGCTAGCACGCGGGCGGACGGCAGACAATCAAGATAGGCAGAAACGGTGAATGGCGGCCTGTCTGGTTTCGGTATCGAAGATCGCGTACGCCCCGCGTCTGTCCCGGTCACGGGGCTGGGAGGGCGAGCCGGGATTGACGACCAGGACCGAGCCGGCCCGCTCCACGAACGGGACATGGGTATGACCGAAACAGACCAGGTCGTAGGACAGGTCGGCGAACTGCTTGAGCCGGGCGCTGCCGGGGTAGATATACTCGTCGTGAGGTTCCCAAGGGCTGGCATGGACCATCAGAATCCGTGCCCCACCGCACTCAAGCTCGCGTCTGAGCGGCGCCTGGGCCAGGAAGTCGAGCGATTCCGCAGCAAAAGTGTCGCGGCATTTTTGCAGATAGGCCGGGTTGCGGCCGCCGAACAGGACCAGTTCGTGGTTGCCCTGAATACACACCACCCCGGCCCGCCTGAGCAGCTCGACCGTATCCGCACAGAAGCGGTATTCGCTGATGGCGTCACCCGGGCACAGCAGCATATCGGTCGAGGGCATATCCTCAAGGGCACGGCGCAGGGCTGCGGCGTCGGCGTGAATATCCGAGACGATACCGATTCTCATATAAGCCCTGTGTTCTAAAGACTTCTGGGTCGAGACGCAAGGGGTTAAAAATGAACGCGGATAAACACGGGCAAGACGCCTTTTGCGCGCTTGCACGCCGGGGGTGGAGGTGCCATACAGGAGGCTATGGGACAGACCGATACTCTGTATGGCTGGGACGATCAGAAGCGGGTGGATTATTTTGTGACGCGCGGCGAACTCCTGATTCCCAAGCGCTATGAACAACTCAGCAGCCTGATCGATTTCTTCCCTTGGCCGACCGATCAGCCCATTCGGGTGTTGGATTTAGGCGCCGGCTACGGGGCGGTGACGGAAACCATTCTTGAGCGTTATCCGCAGGCCAGCGTGGTGTGGCTGGATGGCTCGCCGGCCATGCACGGCCACGCCGAGCCGCGTTTGGCCAGGTACGGCCAACAGGTGTGCATGTTTCTCAGAGATCTGGCCGACCCGGCCTGGTCGGCGGAGCTGCCGGGACCTTTTCACGCTGCGGTTTCGGCAATTGCCCTGCACCATCTGACCGACCAGCGCAAGCGGGCGCTGTGTGCCGAGGTCTACGAGTTGCTGTTGCCCGGCGGGATGTTCCTCAACAACGACGTAGTGAGCGGTGCGCCGGACATGCGTGAGCATTTTACCCCGCTATCCGACCGGGTGATTCGGCACCACCTGCGCGAACGCACCGGCGTGGAACACTCTCTGGAGGAAATCCGCCAGGCGCGCACGGCCATGCAGCGACCCAAGGGCCAGAGCAGCCACATCGCGCCGCTTGAGCCGCAGCTGGAGTGGTGGCGCGAGGCCGGCTTTCAGATGGTGGACTGCTACTGGAAGTTTCTGAATTTTGCGATTTTTGGCGGGATGAACGGGGCGGGGTAGGGCAGGAGGAGGTTGACTTTCCTCCATGGACAAGACTGCGCTCATCACCCAAATCCATGCCTCCCCGGTCATGGTGGTCCTAGCCGTCACCGGCGGCGGCGCTCAAGCTGTTGCCGACCTTCTAGCCGTACCGGGCGCGTCGCGTACAGTCCTGGAAGCGGTCATCCCCTACAGCCAGGCCGCCCAAAGCGCCTTCCTGGGCAAAACGGTCGACCAGTCGGTCACGGCCGAAGCTGCGGCGGCCCTGGCTCGAGCCGCCTATCGGCGGGCCCTTCGGCTCCGCACGGATGAAGCGCTGCCGGTCATCGGCTTGGCCTGCACCGCAGCGCTGGCAACCGACCGACCGAAGAAAGGCGACCACCGAGCCCACATCGGGCTGGCCGAGGCGGAAGGAATCCGGGTGTGGTCGCTCACCCTGCACAAGGGCGCCCGCGACCGGAGCGGTGAGGAGCAGGTCGTCACCGCGCTCCTGCTGTCCTTGCTGGCCGAGGCATGCGGCCTGGGGGCCAGACAAAAGGTCGGCCTGCTCGCCCAGGAGCGGCTTATTGTTGCCGAGTTTCCTTCAACATTTGCCCTTTGATTTTTCTTCAGGTCAGGCTTCCAGCAGCGCCCGCGTCTCATCCGGCNNNCCATGCTTGTAATCATCCCCACCGCCCTGTCCACAATCTGCACATTGCTCAGCTGGCCTTCCGTGGGGTACTGATAGTCTTCCAGCCCAATCCGCACGTGGCCGCCCAGGCTCACGATCTGGGGCACGAAGGGCAGGTTGTCGCCGCCCAGGGTGGCCGCAAACCAGTTGCAGCGCACGCCGCTCAGCATGTCCAGGTAGGCTTCGAGGCTCTTCAGGGTCGGGGGCAGGCCAAACGGCAGCGTCGGGCCGCCAAAGTAGAACTTCAGCAGCAGCGGCTCGGTCAGCACGCCCTTGTCCAGGAAGACCAGGGCGGCGCGCAAAAAGCTGGCGTCAAAGATCTGTAGGGTCGGACGCAGGCCCAGCTCGTTTGAGCCCTCCAGGAAGTGTTTGATGGTGTCATAGGAGTTCTGGTAGACGAAATTCCCCTCGCCCAGGTTCTTGGTGATCGGATCGTAGGACACCAGGTTGACCGAGCCCATGTCGCCGGCGCCCAGGTCGGGCTTGGTGTCCGGGTCTTTGGCCAAGTCAACAAAGTGCTGAAAGCGCCGAACCGGGTCGTCCCCAAACGGAAAGGTCGGCCACAGCAGCGGGTCGCACTTTTCGCGTGTGCGTTTGTAGACCTCGGAGTAGTACGGCAAATCCTGAACCCAGGCGCCGGTGTCGGGGTTGCGGACATGGAAATGGATCAGCGCCGCCCCAGCCTGACAGGTGGCGATGGCATCGGTGGCGATTTCCTCCGGGCTGTAGGGGATATTGGGGTTGAGATCCTTGCTGGCGTTGCCGTTAATGGCAGCCTCAATCATGACTTTGGCCATGCTGTCCCTCCTTCGCTGGGTTGTGCCCCGCAAGTCTTAGCCTATGTGCGGAGCGGTTTTCAATACGTTTGGCGCACCCGGACGCCCCGCTCGGCCAGGAAGGCTTTGCAGTCCCGAATCGTGTATTCCTGGTAGTGAAAAATCGACGCGGCCAGGGCTGCATCCGCCCGCCCCTGGGTCAGGCCGTCATAGATGTGTGCGAGGCTGCCCACGCCGCCCGAGGCAATGACCGGGATGCTGACCGCATCGGCAATCGCCCGGGTCAGGGCGATATCATAGCCGGCCTTGGTGCCGTCTCTGTCCATGCTGGTGAGCAGAATTTCGCCCGAGCCATAGGTTTCCATGCGTTGCGCCCACTCAACCGCGTCAATCCCGGTCGGCGTGCGTCCGCCGTGGACGTACACCTCCCAGGCCGGCTGCTCGGTCGCAGTTCCGGCCTCCGGGCGCTTGCGTTTGGCGTCAATGGCCACCACCGTACACTGGGCGCCAAAGCGTTCGGCGGCTTCCTTGACGAACTCGGGGCGGTCCACGGCTGCGGTGTTGATCGACACCTTATCGGCCCCGGCGTTCAACAGATCGCGGATGTCCTGAATCTCGCGTACCCCGCCGCCGACGGTAAGCGGCATAAAGACCGTTTCTGCCGTACGCTGGACCACGTGCAGCATGATTTTGCGTCGTTCGTGGGAGGCCGTGATGTCCAGAAAGGTCAGCTCGTCCGCGCCCTCGTCATTATAGCGCTGGGCGACCTCGACCGGGTCGCCGGCGTCGCGCAGATTGACGAAATTAATCCCTTTGACCACCCGGCCGTCTTTGACATCCAGGCACGGAATAATGCGTTTGCTCAGCATGCCGGAAGTGTCAGAGCTTTGACCCCAAGAGTCAAGGGCGGGGGCCGAACCTCCGGCCTCGGTCAAAATCTGATCCTGAGGCCGACCGTCACAACCCGGCCTGGCTCAAACACCTCCCGCTCGCTGAACGGGTTCTCGCGGGTCATATGCTCGTGATAGTTCTTGTCGAACAGGTTGACGACGTTGATCGTCAGTTCGTGACGCCCCAGAAAACGCCAGCCCGCGCTGAGATCGGCGGTCACAAAGCCCGGCGTGGTATTCTCGCCAAAGGCTGAGTCAATCCGGTGCTGGCTCTGGACGAGCCGGACCGTCGGGTGCAACCACACGCCCCAGTCGGCGTGCTCGTAGCGGACGCCCAGCCTGCCCTCCAGCGGCGGTATCTCGGGCAGGGCTGTGTTGTCCGCCTCGTTTTCGGCGTACACATAGGCAAAGGCGCCGCTCACGGTCACATCCTCGCGGACGGCGTAGCTCAGACCCAGGTCCGCCCCGATCAGGGCGGCGTGAGCGATATTGCGAAAACCGCGCAGGTTGCACGGCCCGTGCGGACACGGGAACTGGCTGTCCAGGATATACTGCAAAATATAGTCGTCGATGCGGTTGTAGAAAAACGTGCCGTCCACGGCTAGTCGGCCCCACCGGGCGCGCAGGCCGACATCGACCTCCAGGCTCTCTTCCGGGTCAAGACCGGGGTTGCCGACGTAGAAGCCGCCCGGCCCGGGCCCCAGAGCGAAATACCGTTCGGTCGCGTCGGCCGTCCGCACCGCCCGTCCGAGCCCGACGAACAGGTCGAGCCACGACACGGGGGAGTAGATCAGGCGCCCGTTGGCGCTCACATTCGTCTCGAACGCCTCGACATCATCCGCCCCGGCGGCGTAGAAACGCTGGTAGGCCAGACGGGTATCCACATCCGGCTTGGCGCCGGCATCGACGAAATCCACCCGCGTGCCGACCACCAGCCGCCACTGCGGAGCGAACCGATAGTCGTACTCGCCGAAAATACCGCCGTCCATGATGTGGGTATCCGGCCAGACGTGAAAATAGCGGGTCATGCCGGCCATGGCCCCGCTCAAGAACGACACATGGTTCGTGCCCTCGCGTTCGAGCCGATACACGTCGCCGCCAATGGCCAGCCGCCCGCCAAAGCTGGGCAGCAGGTTCGCCTGGACGCGCCCGCCAAACGTCCGGGCGTCGAGCGGCAGCACAATGCGTCTGACCGGGTGGGCGTGGCCTGCATGTCCGGCGTCGTGGCTGGCGTCCATCATGTGCGCATCGTGGCCGTTGCTCGTCATATGCTCGCCGTGGCCGCTCGCCATCATGTGGTCGTCGTGGCCGTTGCCTGTCATCATGTGGTCGTCATGTCCGGGGGGGTGGCCGCGCCGGTCCATGTTGCCGGGGCCGGAGCCGTCCTGCCTGCCTCCGCCGGCACCGCTCCCGGCCCGATGGGGCTTGTGTTCGTTGTTCATCCGATGGTGCACGTAGTTGTAGTAGCCGGTGAATTCCAGGCTGTGGACGAAGGGGAGGGGCTTGCGGATGGTGTACGTCACCGAGCCGAGATAGGCGTCGTCTTCTTCCAGGTGCAGGGGCAGGGTGGCGAAGCGCGCGTCCCGGTCCGACTCGCGGCTCACGGACAGACGCAAACGATGGTGCGTGTGGGGTTGCCAGAGGAGGCTGCCGGACACCGATTGGCTCTGAAAGCCCGCCTGAATACGTTCTCCGTCACCGGACTCATAGTCCTGGTAATCGCGATAGCTGGCCGACACACGAAAGGCCAGGTTCGGTCCGCCGGCAGCGACCGACGCCAGCGTGGCAAAGCCGTTGTAATTGCTGGCGTACAGGCTGCCGAGGGAACCGTTCGCATACCAGGCGGGCGACAGCTCGGGCTGCTTGGTCACCAGATTGATCGTTCCGCCTATGCTGCTCGGCCCACGGGTGACCGAGTACGGCCCCTTGATGACCTCGATCGCCTCAAGCTCTTCGACTTCCAGGAGTGAGGTCGGGGGGTCCATGCGGAACGGCCCGCCGCCCCATATCTTGGTGCCGTTGGTCAGCACGCTTAAGCGGTCCTCACGCAAGCCGCGAATCATCGGATCGAGATGCATCCCGCCGATGCGCTTACCCGTGACGCCGGGGACGCGTGCCTTCAGGATTTCGGCTACATCCTTGGCCTGCCGGTCTCGTACCTCCTCGGCCGACACCACCGCAGTCGCCGCACCGGCGACAGGGGTCAGGCGTTCGGCGGAAACGGTGACGGGTTCGAGTGCTACAGCTTCGGTTTGGCTCGCCCGGGTCTCGGCCTCTTGGGCATCCTGGGCCTCTTGGGCCGTGGCCGGCCGGGCCAGGGCGACGATCCCGAGGCCGACAAAGACATAACTCCACACCCGCCGTCGGCGGGTGGATTCATACACATCAGACATATCCCTGTTCTCCATACACGGCCGGACGCGCGGGTGGTCCGGCCATAGCCCGGCCGGCGGCCATACGTGCTCGGCTCGGGCGTGTTGCTCAGGCTGTCGGTCACGACAACCCGCAGATGCGAAGATCAGACCGCAAACGGAGAACGTGGCGGGGGGGGAGGGGGGGCGAGGGTGATATCAGTCGGCCGCGCAAACGCTGACGGTGTGTGCGGCTGCTGAGTGGGTGTTATGCTCAGCCGGACGGGGTGGGTGAGTACAAAGCGGGAAGAGTCGGCGGACGGCTGGGCGGTCGGGCCTGAGGGATGGCAGGTGCGCAGGGCGCAGCCGAGGCTGGGAGCTGTTTTGTGGCGGGTGTGTGGACAATCCGGCGTGTGAGACGCGGTGTGGGCCTGCGGGCCATACGAAATGGGGCAGTACTGCCCGCTCTGGCAGCAGGCGTGCGGGTCTGCGGCGAGCGCGGTGTGGACGCCGCGCAGCAGCCAGCCGGGTCCGATCAGGCTGAGGACCAGGATCGCGCTGAGACACCGCTCAATGTAAGGACAGCCTCGCAAAGACACTCCTGCCGGCATGTGGCCGAAACACTTCAGGCGCCGTCAATCGTCCGCGAAAAATCTCCCTCAGTCCCCCTTTGGCAAAGCCGGAAGCCTGTCCTGAGCCCCGTCGAAGGGCGCGAAGCGCAGGGGGATGTGTCGAGGCGGAAAGGCGGCACCTGCCCCTCAATTGGCCTCAATCGCATATACCCGATAGGTCACCGAGTTCGGGGCCAGCCGCCCCTCGCCGGCCGCCATCAGATTGTTGAGCCAGGCGTAGCGTTCGTCGCCGGTCTCAAACTCCAGCTGGGAGATCCAGTACGTATCGCCGAACTCGCTTGCACCCCGCTGCTCAAACAGGACGGCTTGGAGTTTGTCGTTCATCACCATGCGGGCGCGATACGAGACGTAGATGAACGCCCCGTCGTCCGTCTCCAGGACGATACGGACATCGAGCCGGCCATTCCCGTCAGCATCGATCAGCGCCCAGTCCGCGCCGCTGGGCAGGACCTTGCCGGACAGACGCGGGCCGGAGAAGCTGCCGCCGAGGATATCGGCGACGATGCGCTGTCCCAGCGGGCCGCGACCGACTGTGGTCGGGGTTCTGAACTCGGCCGTCCAGTCAAACAGATGTTCCAGATGCATGCGTGATTCCCTTCCTGAATACTGGGATATTCTTACGCGCTGCGCAGGGCCGCGCCGATCCGCTCCAGCGCCGTCTCGACATTCTGGCGGCTGTTAAAGGCGCTGATTCGGGCATAGCCCTCGCCGCACTTGCCAAAGCCCGCGCCCGGCGTGCACACCACCCCGGCCTTGTCCAGCAGCAGGTCAAAGAACTGCCACGAGTCGGTGTTGGCCTTGATCCAGACATACGGAGCGTGCTCCCCGCCCACACAGGCGTAGCCGAGATCGCTCATGGTCTGGCGAATCAGCGCCGCGTTGGCCATATAATAATCGCTCAGCTCCCGGACCTGGCGCTTGCCGTCCGGGGAATACACGGCCTCGGCCGCGCGCTGAACCGGGTAGGACACGCCGTTGAACTTGGTCGACTGGCGCCGGTCCCACAGGCCGTGCAGCGGGTGAGCCGTGCCCTGCGAGTCATAGACCTGACACTGTCTGGGCACGATGGTGTAGGCGCAGCGGGTGCCGGTAAAGCCGGCCGTCTTGGAAAAGCTGCGGAACTCGACCGCGACCTCTTTTGCCCCCTCAAGCTCGTAGATGCTCTGGGGCAGGCTGGCGTCGCGGATAAACTCGACATAGGCCGCGTCGTACAGAATCAGGGCCTTATTCTCTCGGGCATAGTCCACCCACGGCCGCAGCTGATCCCTGGTCACCATGCTGCCGGTCGGATTGTTGGGAAAGCACAGATAGATGGCGTCAACCTTGCCCTCGGGCGGGGCGGGAATGTAGTCGTTATCCTGGGTCGATTCCAGATACACCAGACCCTGGTAGCGGCCGTCCTGCCAGCCGCTGGAGCGACCGGCCATGACATTCGTGTCTACATAGACCGGATAGACCGGGTCCGGAACCGCGATCCGGGTGTCCGGGGCGAATAGCTCCTGGAAGTTGCCGGAATCGCACTTGGCGCCATCGCTGATAAAGACCTCGTCGGCCGCAATGTCAATCCCGCGCGCCTGAAAGTCGTGCTCGGCAACGGTCTGGCGCAAAAAATCATAGCCCAGCTCCGGGCCGTAGCCGCGAAAGCTCGCGTCCTCGGCCATCTCGTCGACCGCAGCGTGCAGGGCGGTGATGCACGCCGCAGGCAGGGCGCGGGTCACGTCGCCAATGCCCAGCCGGATCACGTCCCGGTCGGGATGGTTATCCTGAAACGCGGTGACCCGTTTGGCGATGTCCGAAAACAGATACGACGCCTGGAGCTGGAGATAGTTTTCATTCATGACGATCATGCGCGACGTCCTCCTCGTGCTGTAGCGTGTGTCAGAAAGTCAAAAAAAAGGAAAGTAGGGCCTCATTCCGAGGGGCTGTCCGCAGGCGCCAGATCGCGCGCGGCCGGATAGCCGGGGATGCCGACTGCGGCCCGGCCGGCGCGGACAATCGCCTCGGCCATGACCTCGGCGGCCAGCGCTCCAATCTGGAGGAGCGAAGCCTGCGGCGTGCCTGCCGGCTGATGCGTGCCGGTGGCCAGGGCAAAAATCGTATCCCCGTCATACGGCGTATGGACCGGGTTGATGGCCCGGGCAAAACCGGCGTGGGCCATCTGGGCGAGCGTGGTGGCCTCGACCTTGGTCAGCCGCGCGTTGGTGGCCACGATACCGATTGTGGTGTTCTCAGCGCTGCGGGTCTGGGTGGGGCCGGCCAAGCGCAGCAGGCGGCGGCTGTCGGCCAAGGCCGTGCCGTCCT
>JAGWBB010000079.1:18718-19198 GCA_021296095.1 Desulfurellaceae bacterium
TCGCCCAATGCGTTGACCGCTACCAGCGCGGCAACCGTCAGGCCGTCCGCCAGGCTGACGGACGCGGTGCCCAGACCGGACTTCATGGCACGCCCGGCGCCGGCCAGCTTGCCGACGGTTGCCCCGGCCCCGGCGCCGACATTGCCCTCGACCACCGGGCCGCTGGTGGCCGCCTGGGCCGCCCGGTAGCCGCACTCGGCGGTGGGGCGGACGCTGGCGTCGCCAACGCCCAGGTCGTACAGGATGGCGGCCGGAACGATCGGCACTTTTGCCGCCGGGGTGACAAAACCGATGCCGCGTTCTTCGAGGTAGTGGACGACCCCGCTGGCGGCGGCCAGGCCAAAGGCGCTGCCCCCGGCCAGCACCACGGCGTGAACCCGGTCAACCAGACCGGTCGGCCGCAGCAGGTCGGTCTCGCGGGTACCCGGGGCGGAGCCGCGCACGTCAACCCCGGCCACCGCTCCGTCTTCGACCAGAACG
>JAGWBB010000079.1:19426-22337 GCA_021296095.1 Desulfurellaceae bacterium
CCGACCAGCGGGGCCAGCACGGCATCGGGCGTCTCTATACCGGGTCGGCTGACGTAGCGCTCAGCGTAGACCCGCAGGGTGGCCGTGTCCGTCCCGGTGCCCGACAAGCGGCACACCAGGCGTGAGCCGTCGGCCAGGCCGATCCGCAGCCCCTGGTGGCGGCTGACGCTGTGGTCAACCGGGTCGGTGTAGCTGAAGTCATCCGCGAAGCTGACGCGGCTGTCCGCCAGCCGACGCCCCGGCAGCTCGGGCAAGGCTTGGCCCAGCGCCGCCAGCGCGCCGCTTGCAGCCCCAAGCTCAAGGTCCTCGAAGTCGTGGCGCTGGTAATAACTGCGGCCAAAGCGTCGCCAGTGGTCGTGGACGACCTGAGCGACCGATTTACGGGTGTGGGCCAGGATGGACAGCCAGCACAGGATCGCCCACAGCCCGTCTTTCTCCCGAATATGGTCCGAGCCGGTGCCAAAGCTCTCCTCGCCACACAGGCTGCACAGGCCGGCGTCCATCAGACTGCCGAAGAATTTCCAGCCGGTGGGGGTTTCGTAACACGCAATGCCGAGCGCCTGGGCGACACGGTCGAGCGCGGTGCTGGTCGGCATGGAGCGGGCCACACCGACCAGCCCGGCCCGGTAGGCCGGAATACAGTCGGCCGCGTGTTCGGCAATGATCGCCACCGAATCCCCCGGCGTAACAAAACAGCCGCGACCCAGGATCAGGTTGCGGTCGCCGTCTCCGTCGCACGCCGCGCCAAAATCCGGGGCATTACTGGCCGACAGCTCGGCCACCAGCCCGGCGGCGTGGACCAGATTGGGGTCGGGGTGCAGGCCGCCAAAATCTTCGAGCGGGGTGGCGCGCAGCAGGCTGTCCTCGGCCGCCCCGAGGCAGTCGGCCAGGATATGCCGGGCGTAGGGCCCGGTCACCCCGTGCATGGCGTCAAAGCGCAGCCGAAAACCGGTCTGGAAGAGGCGGCGCAAGGCGTCGAAGTCAAACACCTCCTGCATGAGATCGGTGTAGTCGGCCAGCGGGTCAATGACCTCAACCTGGGTCGGGCCAATGTGGCTCGAGCCGGGCCGCTTCAGATCAATATCCGGCCATTCGACGGTTTGGTAGGAAGACAGGCGCAAGCTGTGCTCGTAGACCTGTCCGGTAACCCGCTCCGGGGCGGGGCCGCCGTTGCGCATATTATACTTGATGCCAAAGTCGGCCTGGGGACCGCCGGGATTGTGGCTGGCGCTCAGGATCAGCCCACCCAGGGCCTGTCGGCGGCGGATCACCGCCGACATGGCCGGTGTGGACAGCAGCCCGCCACGGCCGACCAGCACGCGCCCAAAGCCGTGGGCGGCCGCCATGCGGACGATCCGCTGTATGGCCTCCCGGTTGTAATAGCGCCCGTCGCCGCCGACCACCAGGCTCTCGCGGCTGAAGTCGAGCGGCGGTCCGTCCCGCAGGGTGTTGAAGATCGCCTGGATGAAGTTCTCCACATAGTGGGCCTGGGCGAACACCCGCGTTTTTTTGCGCAGACCCGAGGTGCCGGGTCGCTGGTCGGAAAAGGGCTGGGTCGGCACGTGCCGGACGGGCGGCTGGCTCATGGGCGGCTGGCTCATGGGCGGGTGTCTTTCAGGCTGTGCCCGGAATCGCCTGGTAGTAGCCCTTGGCCTGGAGCAGGTGGACCGGGGTGTCAAACAGGTGGCTCAGCCTGGCGTCGGTGAACAGCTCGGCCTTGTCGCCGTCGGCCACCACCCGGCCGTGCTTGAGCAGGATCACGCGCGAGATTTCCGGCGGAATCTCGTGAATATGATGGGTGACCAGGACGAGCGTCTTGCCGGCCTGCATGAGCTGGCGAATGGTAGCCAGATACCGGAAGCAGGTTTTCAGGTCCAGGCCGCTGGTCGGCTCGTCCAGGACCAGCGTATCGGGGTCGTGGACCAGGGCTCGGCCGAGCAGAAAGCGGCGTTGCTCGCCGGTTGACAGGCTGGAGAACGGCCGGTCTTTGAGGGCGGTGATATCGAGCTGGTCCATCAGCTCGTACGCCCGCTCAACGTGGGTTGGGCTGAAATCCTGGTGACCCCAGATATTGTTGCTGGAATAGTAGCCCGACAGGATCACGCTCAGCCCCGGGACGCTGCCCATATACTCCCGCTGCAGGTCGTGCGAGACCAGCCCGAAGCGGCGGCGCAGCGCCCACACGTCCCAGCGCTCCTGGCCGTAGATGCGGACCCGGCTGCCGGGCCGGCGGACCGGGTACAGCTCGCGCGACAGGAGCTTGAGCAGGGTCGATTTGCCGGCCCCGTTGGGACCCAGGATGGCGGTTTGACAGCCCTCGGCAATGCTCAGCGACAGCTTGTCGAAGACCCGGGTGTGCTGGCGGTAGACCGTGGCGTCGGTGATTTCAATGATATTGTGTGGATTCGGCATGGGTTCGTCTTCGGGCGGTGCGGCACCGCACAACGCCCCTAGACTTTGCCCTTTGGCCGGCCGTGTCAATACGGGCAGCCATTTGTGGCCGGTGGTGCGGTGTGGTATAGCAGGCGGCACAATCACACGAGGAGAGAGCCATGCCGCCTGAAGTGCTGACCGATGGTCTGAAATTCCCGGAAGGGCCGGTCTGGGCCCCGGACGGGACCCTGTATGTCACCGAAATCCAAGCCGGCTGCATTACGGCGATTACGGCCGACGGCGCCAAGCGCAGCTTTGCCGACACCGGCGGCGCGCCCAACGGCGCAGCCCTGGGTTCGGACGGCTATCTGTACGTGACCAATAACGGCGGCCGCGACCCCGGCTGCATCCAGCGGATCGACTCCGGGGGCAAGGTCGAGGTCGTGTACGACAGCTGCCAGGGCCAGCCGTTCCAGGGGCCGAACGATCTGGTCATGGACGCCCACGGCGGGTTCTATTTTACCGATCCGGGCATGGT
>JAGWBB010000079.1:22432-26615 GCA_021296095.1 Desulfurellaceae bacterium
CTGATCGTGTTGGAGTCGGTCACCGGCCGGGTGTGGCAGATTCCCATTCAGAGCCCGGGAGTATTGGGCCAGGTCGACGCCGGGGCCCGCTCCGGCGCCCCGCGCTCGTGGCCGGTCGATGCCCTGCTGACCAGCGTGCCGCAGCCGGCCGCGCCGGACGGCATGTGTCTCGACGCGGCCGGTTGCCTGCTGATCTGCGCCCATAACGGCAGGATCGTGTCGGTCCACGAGGCGGACGGCAGCCCGCTGGAGCCGATCCGGGTCGAGGACCCCAGACTCACCAACTGTTGCTTTGGCGGCCCCGACTTGCAGACCCTGTACATTACCGAGTCGGGGCTGGGCCGGGTCGTCAGCGTGCGCTGGCAGCGGCCGGGGCTCAGGCTGAACGATCAGTAGGACTGGAGCGTTTTATGATCGGCTGTAGCCCTGCCGTTACGTGCTCGTCATGCCGGACGTGCTCCGGCATCCAGCGGTCGGGAGGTTGGGGGGCTGGATTCCTGCTTCCGCAGGAATGACAGGCGTCTACACAGAATCGTAATTTGCTCTACCTCGTCTGCGAGAAAGCCATCATGACACGCGGTCGCACCAAGCGCGCCATGCGTATCGCGGGGATTGGGCTGCTCCTGGCCGCCGTCATCGGCGCTGGGGTGGTCTACAGCTGGACCTTCACCCCCCACGGCAGACTTGACCTCCTGTTCGCGGTCGGTCTGCGACTCGCTGCACCGCCGCCGCCCGGCACTATCCCGGTCGAGGAAGAGCGGGCCGCGCTGCGAGCGGTCCTCCTGTGGTGGGGGGACCCGCAGCCGTTGCCCCGGGTCGAAGACCGCCGGATTCCCGGTCCGGACGGCGCAATCCCGATCCGGGTGTATGCGCCGTCGCGGGCGGTCCGGCTCCCGATCCTTGTGTTCTACCACGGGGGCGGCTTTCGGCTCGGCGACTTGGACACCTATGATGCACTCTGCCGCGACTTGGCCGCCCGCTCCGGTGCCATGATCGTGTCGGTGGGCTACCGGCTGGCCCCCGAGCACGTCTACCCGGCGGCGGTGGACGACAGTTATGCCGCCCTCGCCTGGGTACATACGCACGCGGCGGATATTGGGGGCGACGCGACGCGGCTCGCCGTGGGCGGCGACAGCGCCGGGGGCAACCTCGCGGCCGCCGTCTCGCTGAAGGCCCGCGACCTGGGCGGGCCGCCCCTCGTCTTTCAGCTGCTGATCTACCCGGTGTTGAACTTTGCGGCGATGGAGACGGAATCTCACAAAGTATTCGCCGAGGGCTATATTATTGGCGGGGCAGCGCACGCATTCACGCGTGATGCGTATCTGCCGAATCCGGCTGACCGCCGGCATCCGTATGCCTCGCCCTTGCTCGCCGATGACCTCACGGACCTGCCTCCCGCTCTGGTGATCACGGCCGCGTTCGACCCGCTCAGAGACGAGGGCGAGTTGTATGCCCGGAAGTTAGCCGCTACAGGGGTGCCGGCGCGTGTCACCCGCTATGCGGGGGTGCCCCATGCCTTCCTGTACACCCCCCCCTCTCTGAGCCGCAAGGCAGACGGAGCCCTGGACAAGGCGGCGGCTGCCCTGCGCGACGCATTCGATAAGGAACGCTGAATATGCAAGCGAGCAGGAGTAGGTTTCAAATCTGTCCGGGCGGGTTTCAAACCCGCCCCTACTCCAGCACCTCGGCGCTCACCAGCTCGGTGATCTTTTCCTGGCTGTAGCCCAGAATTTTTTCCAGCACATACTGGTTTTCACGGCCCAAGGTGGCCGCCGCGCCACCGATCTGGGCCGGGGTGCGGGACAGTTTGAAGCGCGAGCCCTCAACCGTGGTCGTGCCGTGCTGGGGGTGCTCCAGGTCAACAAAGTGTTCGCGCTGGAGCAGCTGGGGGTCCTGGTACAGCTGGTGCATGGTCCGCACCGCGCTGGCCGGAACCTTGTCCTGCTGGAGTCGGGATTCGGCCCCAAACGCGTCGTGACGGCTCGTCCAGGCCGCGATGGCGGCGTCGATTTCGTCCCCATGGGCGCGCCGGCCCTCGACGGTGGCAAAACGCTCGTCGCTGGCCCACTCGGGTCGCTCAATGACCCGGCACAGAGCCTGCCACTGCGCCTCGGTCTGGGTCGCAATGGCGATCCAGGCGTCGTTGCCGGCCGCCGGATAGACGCCGTGGGGGGCATAGTTGCGGTCGTCGTTGCCGGCCCGGCTCTGGACTGTGCCGTTGGCGGTATAGTCCAGCAGGGCCGGAGCCATGAAGTGCAGCGAGGCCTCGGCCTGCGACAGGTCGATATGCTGGCCCTGCCCGGTCCGGCGCTTGTACTCCAGGGCGGTCAGAATCGCCGCCGCGTTGTACCACGGGGCAATATAATCCGTATACGCCCCAAACGGCCCGGCCGGCGCTCGGTCGGGCCAACCCGTCGGATCAAAAAAGCCGGAGATGGCGGCCGCCAGATTGCCGAAGCCGGCGAATTTGGCCAGCGGGCCGGTCTGGCCCATCAGGCAGGTGCTGAGCATGATGATATCCGGCTTGACCTGGCGTAGGGCCGCATAGTCAAGCCCCCAGGTTTTCATCGCCCGGGGGGAGAACGACGCACCAGATCCAGAATCACCTCTTTGGCCGGAGCCTTGGACATATTCAGGGTGATGGGCAGCTTGCCGGTGTTCATATTGTAGAACAGGCCCGAACTCTCCGGGCCGGGTTGGCCGTCGTGGAAGGGACCGACCATGCGGACCGCATCGAAGCGGGTGGTGGACTCGACCCGGACGATGGTCGCCCCGTAATCGGCCAGAATCCGGGTTGAGCCCGGCCCGGCCATCGCCCACATGAAATCAAGCACTTTGACATCTGCCAGCGGCTGTTCGTTTTCCATCAGATGACCCCCTTGGTCTGGAGTTGGTCGAGTTGGGCCGGACTCAGGCCCAGTTCCTGCCCATATATCTCACGGTTGTGCTCGCCGAGCCGGGGTGGACGGCGTCGATAGGTGATCGGAGCAGCGCTGAACTTGGCAAACGGACCGGGATAGCGGATCGCCCGGCCGAGCTGGCCGTGGTCGACCGAGGTCCAATAGTCGCGCGAAGCCAGCTGCTGGCTGTTGACCACCTCGTCCAGGGTGGTGACCGGGGCGACCAGCAGGCCCCGGTCGAGCGCGCCTTGCAGCAGCTCGGCCTTGGTCTTGGTGAGGGTGAAGTCCTCGACGATTTGGGTCAGCCGCTTGTAGTCCTCAATAGCCTCCGGGCCGCTGAACAGATAGCCGCCGTAGGCGACCCAGTCGGTCTGCTGGGTCGCCTCATCACACAGGCCCTCTTCGTAGATCCAGTCCATCAGGCGTTTGGTGAAATGGGCAAAGGCCGAGCCGAACAGATAGGTGATGGCCACATGGCCGTCCTTGGCCGGCCATACCAGGCGAATCGGCAGGTCGCCGATTTTCGTGCCGCCGGACATGCGGCTGATCTCGGCGTCGTTGAGCGGACCGGCCAGGATAGTGGACTGGGTGGCCTGGGCCACCGCCTGCTGGGCCGAGATGTCGATGTGCTGGCCCTTGCCCGAGCGGTGGCGTTCGTGTGAGGCAATCAGCGCGGCCACCGCCGCCCCGGCGCTGGCGTGCAAATAGCCCTGGGGCACGCTGACCCGCACCGGCGGACGGTCGTCGTCGCCGGTCAGGATCAGCGGGCCACCGGAGGCCAGAATGACCAGATCGCTGTCGGCATGGCTGGCCTTGGGGCCGTTCTGGCCAAAGGGCGTGATCGAGACATAGATCAGGCCGGGGTTGTCCGCAGCCAGATCCTCATAGCCCAGCCCCAGTTCGGCCAGCGTGCCGGGCAGTTCCGACTCGGTCAGAAAATGGGCGCCGGCGACCAGACGCCGCAGCAGCTGCTTGCCCTCGGGCTGGCTGATATCGAGTGTCACGGCCCGCTTGTTGCGGTTATAGGGGTTCGTTCTGAAAAAAGGGCGCCAACCGCCGGGCTGAGGAGCCACCCGGCGGCTCAAGCTTGATGACATCGGCGCCCAGGTCGCCCAGAATCTGGCCGCACAACAGGCCGCGCTCATTGGTCAGGTCAAGGACGCGGTAGTAGTCTAGCATAGCCGTCCTCCCGTCGGTGGTGTGCCATGTATAGCTGGCCGTGCGGCGGCTGAAAATCCCCCACTACGGCTGGCATGACACGGCGGTATCGGCTACCCATAGCA
>JAGWBB010000080.1 GCA_021296095.1 Desulfurellaceae bacterium
ATCCTGTGGTCCTCCGCCCTCGGCTGCTATCACACGACCGCTCCAATGGCTACAACCTATCGTGAACCACTCTAGCGGTCGGATGCTCCTCCTCCCGCATTACCGACTGAAACTCGGCGGTGGGAATGTTTTTGCGGGAGGCGTCCTGGTGGGTGAGTGGTGCGACGGTCTTTTTTTGTTCTCTTAGGTTTTCGGGGCATATGTGAACTCGAAGACCTCTAGGAGAATAGACTTTATGCTGCCTGATCCTCAACCGCGAGCTTGCGTCCGACGGCGCGGAGGGCTTTTTCGACGTGGCTGATATGGGAGCGATGATCCAGATTCACAAGCCTGCGCACGACGGATTCGCTCAGACCCAAACGAGCCGCGAGGGCCACAGCGAGGGCATCCTCGGCCATCGCCAACGCCTCGGCCCGGTCATCGCCACAGGTCAGCGCTCCCGGCACATCGGGGAAGCGCGCGAAAAAGCCCCCGCCTTCTTCAGGCGTCAAAACGCATGGATAAACGTACCGCATCAGAACTCCTTCTTGTCGATGTTCAGATCGTTCAACATGGCGGCCAACAAACCCGGACCGATTTCCTCGCGCGGCACGGTCGTAAAGCGATCCCCGATGTGAAGCCGCCCGTGACTGCCCTTGCCCCGGTTTGGATTGAAGTGGGATACAAGCCCTACTCTTTTTGCATAGCGCCTGGCCCGCCTGACAGATTCGCCGCTCTTCATCAGATGTTCTTCAACAGTTCTTCAAAAGACTCGCCCTGAGTTGCACCCCCTGGTATAGACGGCACTTCCGCCCAATAACCGCCTTCTTCCGCTTCATGAACTACGACTTTCAATTTCATGACTGCTCCCCAGCGGTGCATTCTGTGTTTCTATCAGCTGGCTGCTGTTCGATCTCATACGTCGCGGTGCATTCAGCATCGCAGGTCGGCTGAGCGCCTCGCGTGCAAGCCGACCTGCGCACGCCTCACACCACCTCGGCGTAGGCATCGGGATGAAAGCCGACGACGAGGGTCTTGCCCTTGCGAATGGCTGGGGCGCGCAGCTTGCCGGACGGACCGATCACCGCCGCCATGAGTTCGTCGCTCGGGCCGTGGCCTTTTTTCAGTGCAAAGCGGAGGACTTTCCTACCCTTGACGGCGATGACGCGTGAGACGCCTTGCAGCAGCTGGAATGCCGCCTCACGGTCGAGGGGTTCTTTGCGGGCGTTGACCTGGGTGGTGGCCGTGCAGTCTTTTTGGGCAAGAAACTCTTGCGCCTTTTTACACGTCACTCAACTCGGTCGGTGATAGTGCCAGTCCAATGTTCCTCGTGCCATGGTCGTACCTCTCCCTTCCTGTCTGCGGCTAATTGAACGTACCGCCCGTTGCGGCCAGCTGCTTGAGCAGCGGCGCGGGCTGCCACGAGGCCGGGTCTTGCTCGGCAAACTCGCACACCCGCTTGTAGACCGTGTCCAGGCCAATCGTATCGGCGTAAAACATCGGACCGCCCAGGTAGGCCGGAAAGCCGTAGCCGTAGACATAGATGACATCAATGTCGCTGGCGCGCTGGGCAATGCCCTCTTCCAGAATCCGGGCGCCCTCATTGACCAGCGCGTACATCGTCCGCTCGACGATTTCTTCACGACTGATGGTCCGCCGCTCAATGCCTTTCTCTCTGGAGTAGTTGATAATCAACTGCTCGATCTCAGGGTCGGGGTGCGGAGTACGATCCCCCGATTCATACCGGTAGTAGCCGGCCCCGGTCTTCTGGCCGTAGCGACCCTTTTCGTAGATCAGATCGGGAATCGCACAGTAACGCGCCCCCTCGGGCAGGCGCTCGGGCAGCCCCCGCTCGCGCCGGACGCGCCAGCCGACGTCGAGTCCGGCCAAATCGCCCATGGCCAGCGGTCCCATGGCCAGTCCCAGGTCGTACACCGCCCCATCGACATCTTGGGGCAGGCAGCCCTCTTCGAGCAGAAACTGGGCCTGGCCGCCGTAGTAGTGCAGCATGCGGTTGCCCACAAAGCCGTCACACACGCCGACTACCACGCCGATTTTGTTGATCGTCCTGGCCACCGCCTGGGCCGTAGCCAGGGTTTCAAAGCTGGTCTTTTCGCCCCGCACGATTTCGAGCAGACGCATGACGTTGGCCGGGCTGAAAAAGTGGGTGCCGATGACTTTGTCGGGCCGCTGGGTCACGGCGGCGATTTCGTTGACATCGAGCGTGGACGTGTTGGTAGCCAGGATGCAGTCCGGCTTGGTGGCCGTATCCAGCCGGGCAAACACCTCTTTTTTCACGTCCATGTTCTCAAACACGGCCTCGACGACCAGATCGACCTCGGCGATATCGGCGTAGTTCAGGCTGGGTGCGATCAAGCCCATTCGCTGCTCGACCTGTGCGGTGGTGAAGCGGCCGCGCTTGGCGCTGCGGTCATAGTTGGCGCGCACGACGGCCAGCCCCTTGTCCAGAAACTCCCGGCCGGCCTCGAGCAGTGTGACTGGAATCCCGGCGTTGGCGAAATTCATGGCGATGCCGCCGCCCATGGTGCCGGCGCCAATGACGGCAACGCGTTTGACCGGCAGGGGTGCGGTGGCCTTGGGCATGTCGGCGACTTTTGCGGCGGCACGTTCGGCAAAGAAGATGTGGCGCTGGGCTGCGGACTGCTGGCTGCCCAGCACCTGTCTGAACAGTTCCTGCTCCTTGGCCAGACCCTCGTCAAAGGGCAGGTTGCAGGCAGCCTCGACGCAGTCAATACAGCGCTGGGGCGCCTCAAAGCCGCGGCGCTCGGCGTTTGCCCGTTGGCGCGCCGCGTCAAAGATTTTTGGATCCACGCCACTCACCTTGTCGTTCAGATCGCGCACTTTCTTGAGCGGAGCGCCCTCGGCAACGAGCTTGTGGGCAAACGCCTTGGCCCCGGCCAGCAGATCGTCCTCGGCAACGATTTCGTCGATCACCCCGACTGTGTGCGCCTGGCTGGCCGTCATCGGCACGCCGCTGGTAATCACCTGGAGGGCGGCCTCGGGACCGATCAGACGTGGCAGGCGCTGGGTGCCGCCCCCGCCCGGCAGGAGCCCCAGGCTGACCTCGGGCAGGCCGACCCGGGCCGACGGCACGGCAACCCGATAGTGACAGCACAGCGCGGTCTCCAGTCCCCCGCCCAGCGCCGTACCGTGGATGGCGGCGACCGCGGGCTTGGGCAGGTTTTCGATCATCTCCATGGTGCCCAGAAAACTCGGCGGCTGGAGCGGCTTGCCAAACTCGGTGATGTCCGCCCCGGCGATAAAGGTCCGACCGTCGCAGATGAGCACTGTGGCGACGGTGTCGTCGCCCGCAGCCTGGCGAAAACTGTCCAGCAGGCCCTGACGGACGTGCTGGCTCAACGCGTTCACGGGCGGGTTGTTGACGGTGATGACGCCGATGTCGCCATCTCTGGTGTACGAGACTGAATGGGTCATGTGGAAACCTTTCTGTGCGGCTTCACGCCGCTCGGACCGTGTGGCGGTGTTGGCGATAAAGTAGCGTTGCCGGGCGCGGTGTGTCTATCCCTGTCGCTGCCCTGTTGCTGCCCCGCCCCTGTACAAGCGCCACCCGGGTCGGGTATAGGACGCAGGAGGAGGGACGCCTATGCCGCACCCCTATCGTCGCATCTTGCTGGTCTACCCCGAATTTCCCCTGACCTACTGGGGGATGCAGTACGTCCTGCCCATCTTCAACAAGAAAGCCCTGATGCCACCGCTGGGCTTGATCACCATCGCCGCCCTGACGCCGGCCGAATACGAGTTTCGACTGGTCGATCTCAACTGTAGAGCCTTGACCGATGACGACCTGGAGTGGGCCGACATGGTGTGCTTGTCGGCCATGATTTCGCAGAAGACCTCGCTGTTTGCGGTCGCCGAGCGGTGTCAGGCGGCGGGTAAGCTGGTGGTCTTGGGCGGCCCGTTTCCGACCGCCTGCCCCGAGGAGTGTCAGCCCTACGCCGATGTCCTGGTGCTCAACGAGGGCGAGCTGACCTGGCCGGCTTTTCTGGCCGACCTCGAGGCCGGTGACTACCAGCAGGTCTACACCACCGCCGACAAGCCCGATGTCACCCAAAGTCCGACGCCCCGCTTCGATCTGCTCGATATCGATCAGTACAGCTCGCTGCCGATTCAGTTTTCGCGCGGCTGTCCGTTCCAGTGCGAGTTCTGCGATATCATCGTGATGTTCGGCCGCCGGCCTCGGACCAAGACGCCGCCGCAGATCCTGGCCGAGCTGGATGCCCTGTACCAGACCGGCTACCGGGGCAGTGTGTTCATGGTTGACGACAATTTCATCGGCAACAAGCATGAGGTCAAAAAGCTGCTGCCCGAGCTGACGGCCTGGAACGAGGCACACGCTCACCCCTTTGCCTACATCACCGAAGCCACCGTCGATCTGGCCAATGACGAGGAGTTGGTTGCCCAGATGGTGACGGCCGGCTTCAAGACGGTCTTCCTGGGCCTCGAGACACCGTCGATCGACAGTCTCAAAGAGACCAAGAAGTACCAGAACATCAAGCGCCCGCTGGTCGATTCGGTGAAGGCCATCCAGCGCGCCGGTTTGATGGTCACCGGGGGCTTCATCCTGGGTTTTGACAGCGATGGTGAAGACATTTTTGACCGGCAGATCGACTTCATCCGCCAGATTGCCGTACCGAACGCCATGGTCGGGCTGCTGGTCGCCCTGCCCAGCACGCCCCTGTACACGCGTCTGGAACAGGCCGGCCGGCTGCTCGATGCGGACTCCGACCGCTTTACGACCCACGGGGGCTTCACCAATATCGTGCCGGTCCTGCCGCGCAAGGCTCTGCTCGAAGGCTATCGCAAGATTTTACACACGATCTACACGCCGCACGAATTCTTTGACCGGCTGCTCGACGCCCAGTGCCGCCAGCCCGGCCCGCCCTCGTCGCTCGGCCGGGTGCGCAAGGGGCTGGGCTATATGTGGCATATCCTGGGCAGCACGGTTGTCAGGTCGGCGGCCGGCGCCTCCTACCAGTCCGCCGGTCTGCTGGCGCGTCTGAGCGTGATTCGCAATGCGTTTCAACAACTGCCCGAGGAGTATAAACGCGAGAGCCTGCGGTTCATCTGGACGCTGCTGAAAAAACGCCCCGACCAGCTTCCGAACTCGCTGTATACCCTGTTCATGGGCGTGCATCTGTACCGTTTTACCTTCGAGCATGTGCTGCCCGAACTCGATGCCCGCCTGGCCCAGCTGTCCGGGACGGATGAGACCGAGGCCTGGCACGCCGGCGGGGCGGCCTCCTGAGCGGCGGCTTTGCCCAGACGTCTCAGACCCGTGTCAGGAGAGCCTGCATGAAAATCGGTATTTCGCTGCCGGTGCGAGAACTCAAAAACGATCTGGCGGCCATCACCGCCTTTGCCCAGACGGCCGACGAGCTGGGCTTCAGCCACCTCCGCGTCCCGGAGCAGATCCTGCGACCCGATAGCGGCTACCTGCACGAACCCCTGACCCTGCTGGCCTATGTGGCGGCGCTGACCCGCTCAATACAGCTGGTGCCGTCCGTCATCGTCCTGCCCTCACGCCAGACCGTGCTGTTCGCCAAGCAGGCTGCCGAACTCGATGTGTTGTCTGGAGGACGCCTGCGTCTGGGCATTGGCGTCGGCGCCAGCCCGGACGAGTACCGGGCGATGGGCGTGGACTTTCAGACTCGCGGTGCCCGCTGCGAAGAACAGCTGGAGCTGCTCAAGCAGCTGTGGACCCAAACGACGGTTGACTTTCAGGGGCGCTGGGACAGCGTGTCCGGCGCCGGCCTCGACCCGCTGCCCGTCCAGCGTCCGATCCCGGTCTGGATCGGCCCCAACAGCCGTCCGATTGCCCGCATTCGTCGCCGGATCGGTCGCCAGGCCGACGGCTGGTTTGTGTTATGCCCGCCCGAAGAGTTCCCTGCGGTTCAGGCCGACATTCAGCGCCACGCCCGAGCCGCCGGCCGCGAGCCGTCCGCCATCGGCGCCGAGGCCGGCGTGGCGGTCGTTGGGCCGCGTCAGGCCGAGTGGCGCGACCGGGTGTCCGGCTGGCGCCGGGCCGGGCTGAGCCACCTGTGTCTGCGCACCCTGGGAGGCGGGCTGGACGCCCAGGGGCATATTGACACCATGCAGCAGGCGCTGCGCCAGCTGCCCGACGGCTGAGGCCCCGGGCCGGGGGACTTTCCAAGGCGCCCAGACTGTGCCACATTTCGGCCAGACCCGAAATACGGAAGGAGAACAGAGATGATTGCATATGTCACCCTGGGCACGAGCGATATGGAGCGGGCGACCAATTTTTACAACGCCCTGCTGGCCGAACTCGATCCCGACATCAAGGTGTTGATGGACGCGGGCCGCATCAAGCTGTGGGGTAAGCCCGGCTCGCCGAATTTGGCCCTGGCCACCCCATTTGACGGTAACGCCGCCAGCGTCGGTAACGGGGTCATGGTCGCCCTGGCGGCCTCGAGTCCCGAGCAGGTTGACGCGGTTCACAAAAAGGCGCTGGAATTGGGCGGCTCCGACGAGGGAGCGCCGGGCCGGCGTGGCGGAGATCAGGGGCCGTACATTGGCTATTTCCGCGATCTGGACGGCAATAAACTGAACGCCATCTGCATGGGTTAGACCGACCTCTCCACGCCCGTCCGACTGCGGACGGGCGTGTCTTCCCCCCACTCACAAACACCTGTCACGTCTCGCGCGGCCCTGTTCGGGGTCGGTGACGGAGCTGTCATGGCGCGCATCCTGACCTGTACCTGGGCACCGACCGCCCTGGCCGTGCCCCAGTTGACCGGCAAAAACCGGCCCCTGGGTCTGGCCGAACTCCACGGACCGCAGCTGACCGAGCGCATGCTGAGCCCGGTCCAGGCTGCCGAGGCGCTCGGCATTGACTACCTGTTGGTCGCCCAGCGTTGGTGGGGCAGTGGCCAGGAAATCGAGGGTTCGAGCTATGACTGTCTGGCCATGACTGCCTTTTACGCCGCCCAGACCCAACGTCTGCGGCTGATCACGGCCATCCATCCCGGTTTTTTCCTGCCTGCGGCGATTGCCAAATGGGGAGCCACGCTTGACCGGCTGACGGCCGGCCGCTGGGCGATCAACGTCACCTCCGGCTGGCACGAGGCCGAGTTCGGCATGTACGGGGCGGAGCTGATCGAACACGACCAGCGCTACGCCCGGACGAGCGAGTTTGTCGAGATTTTGCGCGGCGCCTGGGCTCACGAGGAGTTTGACTACACCGGACGCTTCTACCAGGTGCGCGGCTTGCGCCTGGAACCCAGACCGCTGTCGTCCCGGCTCGAGGTCTTTCAGGGCGGGCAGTCGGCGGCCGCCATGACCCTGGCCGCCCGCCATTCGGACTGGATGTTTCTGAACGGCGGTCCACCGGACAAGATCGGGCGGATCATCGAGACGGTCCGCAAACGGACGGCCGAGACGGGCCGCCGGGTCCGCTTTGCCCTGTACGCTATTCCCCTGTGCCGCGAGACCGACGGCGAAGCCCAGGCGGCTATTCGGGCCATGGTCGAGGCTCAGGACACGGCCGTCCTGGCTCGGCGGCGGCAAAAGGTCAGCGGTGCCCAGGGCATGTGGCAGCCGAGCGATGACCCGCTGACCCATTTGGACAGCAACGAGGGCTTGGCCAGCCGTCTGATCGGCAGCCCGGACACCATCCTGGGACGGATGCGCGAGTTTCACGAGCTGGGGGTCGATTGTTTTCACCTGACGCTGCACGACCGGCTGTTCAATCAGGCGGTGCTGCCGGCTCTGCACGGAGCGGCCTGGGCGCAATGAGACAGGCCCTGCGCGTGCTGCTCGGACGCGCGCTGCTGGCCGCCGTCCTGTGTCTGACGCCGGGTTCGGCGTCTGGCGTGGACGAGGCACGCCTGCTCGGCGCCCACCACGACCACGACAACTGGCTGACCTATGGGCATGGCTACGCCAATCAGCGCTACAGAGGCCTGAGCCAGATTGATACCACAAACGTCCGGCGTCTGGTGCCCAAGTGGATATACCAGACGGGCGTGCTCGGCACCTTCCCGACCAGCCCGATCGTCGCCGACGGGGTCATGTATCTGACCACCCCGGGCAACCATGTGATTGCCCTGGACGCGGCCAGCGGAGTCCTGCGCTGGCGCTACACCCACCGGATGGCCGTTGACACGCTGTGCTGCGGCTCGCACAACCGGGGGCTGGCGCTCGGCTATGGGCGGCTGTACATGATCACCGCCGATGCCCGCCTGGTGGCACTGGATGCGGCCAGCGGCGCGGTCGTGTGGGATATCCCGGTGATCGATCCGATGAGCGGCGAGCCGGCCGATTTGGCCGTCCTCAAAACGGACGAGGTCGTGTCGTCCGGCCGCGTTGCCGACTGGACCCGTTTTGCCGGCAACATGGCGCCAGTGGTGTACGACGGCAAGGTCTTTGTCGGGGTGAGCGGGACCGGTTACAGCGCCGTCCTGGGCGAAGCCGAGTCCGGTAGCCCGTCGGTGCTGGGCCGGGCCGGCACCCGGCGTGGCCTGCGCGCCTTTGTGTCCGCCTACGACGCGAGCCACGGGCGTCTGGTGTGGCGCTGGTACTCAACTGCGGCCGAGGGCTGGGAGGGCGAGTTTGTCGGGCGGACCGCGTTTGGTGATGTCTTGGAGCGCGATCTGGCTGCCGAGCGGGCCAGTGCCGATACCTACCGTGAGGCGTGGAAGACCGGTGGCGGCTCGATTTATTCCTCGCCGTCCATCGACCCCGAGTTGGGCCTGATCTATTTCGGGACCGGAAATGCCTCGCCCGGCTACGCCGATGCCAAACGTCCGGGCGACAACCTGTATACCGCCTCGCTGGTCGCCCTGGACGTCAAAACCGGCCGTCTGGGCTGGTATCACCAGCTCGTGCCGCACGATATCTGGGGCTACGATGTGGCCAATCCGCCCGTCTTGTTCGATTTTGTGTCCGAGGGGACCACGGTGCGAGCCGTGGCCGAGGCCTCGAAATCGGGCTGGGTGTACCTCTTCGACCGGGCGACGGGCGAGGTGCTGCGGCGCTCCGAGGCGTTCGTGCCGCAGAACGAGCTGATGTTCCGCCGACCGACGCCCGATGGCATCGTGATCGCGCCGGGCGCGGGGGGTGGGGCGAATTGGCCACCGACCTTCTACAGTCCCCAAACGGGTTGGCTGTACGTATCGGCCAGCCACAATCCCACCCGCTACCAGCTTGAGCCGGGCCACCCCGGCCAGCCGGCCGGGGTGGTGCTGTCGTTCGATCCCCAGGCTGAGCGCTGGGGAACGCTCAGCGCGGTTGATCCCCAAAGCGGACGCATTGCCTGGCAGGTCAAAACCGACCTGCCGCTGCTGAGTGGCTCGCTTGCAACCGCCGGCGGGCTGATCTTTCACGGTCAGTCGAACGGTGAGTTCGTCGCCCGCAGCGCCACCGACGGCGCCAAGCTGTGGCACTTCAACACTGGGGCCGGGGTGAACGCCCCGCCGGTCAGCTACGCGGTGGACGGCAGGCAGTTTGTGGCGGTTGCGTCCGGTGGCCACCGCCTGTTTGATTTTCCGCTGGGCGATGCGGTGATTGCCTTTGGCTTGCCGGATTAAAGTCCAGGCTCGCCCGTCCCGTCCGAGGTTCCAAGACAACGTACCCGGCGCTCCAACTCGAATACGTGCGCATCCGTCACTCCCAGGGTGCGTAAGCTGTCGGCCAGGCGGATCAGATACTCGACGTTCGAGCCGCTCGGGCCTGTTGCCTGACGGATCTGGCGGGCAATGACCGACACGGGTGCGGGTCCCAGATACTCCGGGTTGTCGCCTGCGGCAATGTAGACGCACACTTTGCCGGGCGGGTCGGACGCGCCGTAGTAGAACGGCATCCAGCGGCGCTGAAACCCGCCCTGTTCCCGGTGATCAAGATAGGCCAAGACCGAGTCGAGAGAACGCTCGGTGACGCCGTAGGCAACTCCCCAACACACCGCCTCGGCCTCGGCGACCAGGGTCACCACCCGCCCCGGCGCGCCGGGCACGCCGCGGTGGTCGGTCGAACCCTGGTAGAAGCGCCGCGTCCAGCCCCGGATATAGCCGGTTTTGCGCCGGGTAAAGGCAAAGCCCGGGTTCCAGATCAAGGAAC
Source organism: Desulfurellaceae bacterium (assembly GCA_021296095.1). Classification (NCBI taxonomy): domain Bacteria; kingdom Pseudomonadati; phylum Campylobacterota; class Desulfurellia; order Desulfurellales; family Desulfurellaceae; species Desulfurellaceae bacterium. The sequence goes on from JAGWBB010000080.1 coordinate 10,093, forward strand.
CGTAGCCAAAGATCCAGGCCGTATTACGCATTGGAGCGGGGTCGCCCGTGTTGGTCTGAGTCTGGCGGCTGATCACTTCCACCGCCGAGAATTCTTCCACGACTTCCAAACCATATTTCGTGCCTTGGAGCAAATAGTAGCTGTTGGGGCAAAGGAATAACCGGATGGGATATTTCCACACGGACTTCAAGCGACGAGAGCAAGATATACGGTCTCACGCCCACGTCCGAGAAAGCATGCCCAGCTTTTCCTTGACCCGTCCACCCCAGCCGGGGTAAACCTCTGGAAGTGAGAGGGGAGCGTCTATGTCTCCGGAGCAGGTGTTCAAAAAGCCGTATCTGCGCACGGCCATGATTCCCGGCTCGTTTCCTCTGGCCGGGCCGGATGGAGAGCCGCCGGAGGTCCTGGGGGTGGATCACCTCGATATTACGGTCACCGACTTGTCCCGTTCCCTGCCGTTTTACGAAAAGATTCTGGGCGCTCTGGGGTTTCGTAAGATGATTCACCCGCACTACACCGGGTTTCATAACGCCTACCTCATCATCGGCGTCAAGGAGGCGGCCGCGGAAGAGAAAGCCGCCGGTCACAACCGGTTCCGAGCCGGCCTGCACCATCTGGCGCTCCGGGTCAAACACCGCCACGACGTTGATCGCTTCCACGATTTTCTGGTGGCCGAGGGAGTGACCGTTTTGGATCCCCCGGCGTCCTACCCTGAGTACGGGCCGCACTACTATGCAGTCTTTTTTGCCGATCCGGACGGCATCAAGCTGGAGCTGGTGCACTATCCGGTCCAGTGGGGCTACTGGTCCCAAACCCAGCTGGACGGCGCGGATGAGCGGCCCCGGAGTGAACCCGAGTAAGGTCCTAACACACAGAAGGAGGATGAGTATGCCGAAGCTCGAAGACTACGCCAACAAATACCAGGATATCCGCATGCAGCGCCGCAACGGGATTCTGGAGATGACCCTCCACAACAACGGCGGACCCATGGTGTGGAACGAAAGCATCCACCGCGAGTTCGCCTACGCCTGCACTGACATTGGCGCCGACCCGGAAAACAAGGTGGTCATCATGACCGGTACCGGCGATGCCTTCTGCGCCGATATCGATTTCTCCAGTTTCAGCGGTGATCTGGGCACGCCGCGCGGCTGGGACAAGATTTACTGGGAGGGCAAGCGTCTGCTGACCAACCTGCTGGACATCGAGGTGCCGATGATTGCCGCGGTCAACGGCCCGGCCCTGATCCACGCCGAAATTGCCGTCTTGTGCGACATCGTCCTGGCCTCTGACACGGCCGCCTTCCAGGACGCGCCGCATTTCCCGAACGGCGTCGTGCCGGGCGACGGGGTGCATCTGGTCTGGCCGCTGGTGCTGGGAGCAAACCGGGGGCGGTATTTCCTGCTGACGGGTCAGAAGCTGTCGGCCCAGGAAGCCCTGAACCTGGGGGTTGTCAGTGAAGTCCTGCCTCAAGACGCCCTCCTGGCCCGGGCCTGGGAGCTGGCCGAGCAGCTGGCCGAAAAACCGCCCCTGACCCTGCGCTATGCGCGGGTTGCCCTGACCCAGGAACTCAAGCGCCTGATGCGGGACGGGCTGGGCTATGGCCTGGCCCTGGAGGGCCTGGCGGC
>JAGWBB010000081.1 GCA_021296095.1 Desulfurellaceae bacterium
CGAAGCGGTCCATGCGGCGTCTAGTAAATCACACAAAAACTGCTATGAAAAATCCATGCGTGGCGTGGAAAAAATCCTGCCGATTGAGACCCCGCTGTTCCGCCGGGCGGCCCAGTTCTGGTACGAGCTGGAAAACGAAAAGAACCAGCTGTCGGAGCTGATTGCGACGGCCGACCCGCGCGCCCAGGCCGAGGCGCTGATTCAGGAGGCGTGCAAACTGGCCGAGCGCTACGCGTGTTCGCCGGTGGCCCTGACCCGTCCGACAAAAAGCGCCCTGGCGCTGGGCGATCCCCGCGACCCGCTGATTATTCTGCACGAAAAAGCCCAGGACATTTTTGCCTGAGCATGAGTACATATGACTATGACCTGTTTGTGATCGGCGCCGGCTCGGGCGGGGTACGCGCTAGCCGCATGTCGGCGGCCTATGGCGCGCGAGTGGCCGTGGTCGAGGAACGCTACCTCGGCGGGACGTGTGTGAATGTCGGCTGCATTCCCAAAAAGCTGTTTGTGTATGCGGCCGAGTTCCGCGACCACTTTGAAGACGCGGCCGGCTTTGGCTGGAGCGTGGGCCAGCGCAGCGTCGATTGGCCGACCCTGGTCGCCAACAAAAACGTGGAGATCGAACGCCTCAACGGCATCTACCGCAACCTGCTGAGCAACGCCGGGGCGGAGATCATCGAAGGCCGGGCGCGGCTCGTCGATCCGCATACGCTTGCCGTCGACGGCCGCTCGTATACGGCCGAGCACATCCTGGTGGCGACCGGCAGCTGGCCGTATCTGCCCCAGATCCCCGGCATCGAACACGCCATCTCGTCCAACGAGGCGTTTTATCTGGAGCGCCTGCCCCAACGGGCGATTATCGTTGGCGGGGGTTATATTGCGGTCGAGTTTGCCACGATTTTCCACGGCCTCGGCGTTGAGGTGACCGAGCTGTACCGGGGCGAGCTGTTTTTGCGCGGCTTTGATACCGATGTCCGCAGCGTGCTGGCCGAGGAGATGCGCAGACGCGAGGTTGACCTGCGTTTCAAGGCCGATATCGCGCGCATCGACAGACACAACGACACGCTCACGGCTACCCTCGGAGACGGTACGCGTCTGGAAACCGACCTGATCATGTACGCCACCGGGCGTCTGCCGAACACCCATAATATCGGACTCGAAGCGGTTGGGGTGGAGATGAACGACATCGGCGCGGTCACGGTCGACGCCTACTCGCGCTCCACAGTGCCGCATATCTTTGCCATCGGCGATTGTACCGACCGGCTGAACCTGACGCCCATGGCCATTGCCGAGGGTCAGGCCGTGGCCGAGACCCTGTTTCACGACCGGCCGACCCAACCCGACCACACGAATGTGGCCACTGCGGTTTTCAGCCATCCGCCGATCGGCACGGTCGGTCTGACCGAGGACGAGGCGCGCCAGCGTTATTCGGCCATCGACGTCTATACCTCGAGCTTTCGACCGCTCAAGCACACGCTGAGCGGCCGCTCGGAACGGACGTTCATGAAACTCATCGTCGACCAGGCGTCCGACCGGGTGCTGGGCTGCCACATGGTCGGTCCCGAGGCTGGCGAGATCATCCAGGGCTTTTCGGTCGCCCTGAAGTGCGGGGCGACCAAGGCCCAGTTTGACGCAACCATCGGGATTCATCCCACCGCAGCCGAAGAGTTTGTGACCATGCGGACGAAACAGGAATGATGCATGCTGAATGCTGAATGTTGAACGCGGAACGGCGGAAGACAAATAAGGAGACAAGACAATGCGCGCGGTGGTGATGCGAGACCAAAAACTGGTGGTTGATGATGTGCCGACTCCACAGCCCGGACCGGGCGAAGTGCTGGTCAAAACCCTGGCCTGCGGCATCTGCGGCTCAGACCTGCACACCCTCAAACACGCCCAGAAGCTGGTCGAGATTTCCGAGAAGTCGGGCGGCGCGTTCAACATGGACCTCAAACGCGACATTGTCATGGGCCACGAGTTCTGCGTTGAGGTGCTTGACCACGGACCGGAGACGGGCAAGACGCTCAAAGCCGGCACCCGGGCGTGCTCGATGCCGGTCCTGATCCGTCCTGCGGGCGTGGAAACGGTCGGCTACTCGAACGACAACCCGGGCGGCTACGGCGAGCTGATGCGGCTGACCGAGGGCTTGCTGCTGGAGGTGCCGAATGGACTCAGCACCGAATACGCGGCCCTGACCGAGCCGCTGGCGGTCGGCTACCATGCGGTCCAGATGGCGCGGCTGGACAAGGACGATGTGCCGCTGGTGATTGGCTGCGGGCCGGTCGGCCTGGCCGTGATTGCGGCCCTACGCCTCAAGGATGTCCGGCCCGTCGTGGCTGCGGACTTCTCCCCCCGCCGGCGTCAGCTGGCCGAGGCCATGGGTGCGGATGTGGTCATCGACCCCCACCAGCACTCGCCCTACGCCAGCTGGAAAGAGGCTGCGGTGGCCGACCCCGACACGGCGCCCCAACAGGCACCGTGGGCGACCGGTCCGCCGCTGCGACCGGCGGTCCTGTTCGAGTGTGTCGGTGTTCCCGGGGTGATCGATCAGATGATGAGTGCGGCCCCCCACGGCGCCCGGATCGTGGTCGTCGGGGTGTGCATGGAAAACGATACCATCCAGCCCATGTTCGGCATCAACAAGGAGCTGAACCTCCAGTTCGTCCTCGGCTATACGCGCGAGGAGTTCAGCCAGACGCTGTACAATATCGCCGATGGCAAGCTGCCGCTCGAGCCGCTGATTACCGGCAAGGTCGGGGTCGAGGGCGTGGCCGGAGCGTTTGAGGAGCTGGCCTCGCCCGAGCGGCACGCCAAGATTCTGGTCGAGCCGTGGCGCTGATACGGGGTGGGCAGGCCCCTACTCGGCCTCGCCCGTCTGCTGAGCCCACAGCGCCTGGGCCTGTTCCCAGCCGACCACGGCCAGGGTGTTGCCGTCCTCGTCAATAAACTGCAAGGGGCCCAGGAAGGTCATATAGAACTCGCTGTCTTCGACAAAATTCGTCTGGTCGTGACGCGCGTTGCAAGCCTCATAGCCATAGCCGACCGCGTTCGCGGTGGCGCCGCCGTCCTCGCTGCCGCCCCGGACTTCCATTTTCCCCTTGGTCAGAAAGTATTCGCCCGGTCCGACATGGATGTGTCTGGCAAAAGACGAGCCCTGCGGGCAGTCAAAGATGGCCGTCCAGGCGCCGGCTTCGGGCGAGACGTGGAGGAGCTTCCACTGGATGCCGCCGGCTGAAAATTCGCCCGGAAAGGGTTGCCAGGCGACTGAGCTGACGTGGACGTATTCTCCGTCAAGTTTTGCTTTGGATGCCATGCCGTTCCTCCTTGCGCTTGCCGTCATTTTGCCGTTTCAGCGATTTTTTGCGTGTCCCCGACATAAAATGATCCGGGCCGGGATGCAAGAGGCGTCTTTACCCTCCCCGCTCTCTTTTCCTGGCCTGCGGAATGCGCTACTTGTGTAGCAGTTACACGCGCGGAGGTCTTGTATGCCAGCCCCATTTTCAGGCGGATGTTTGTGCGGCGCGATCCGCTACGAGAGCCGCGCCGAGCCGCTGTTTTCGATCAACTGTCACTGTCGCGACTGCCAGCGGACCACCGGTACGGCCTATGCCCCGGTGCTGGCCGTGCCCAGAGACGCGCTGAGCACCACCCAGGGCGAGCCCACCTACTACACCAGCCAGTCGGACAGCGGTGAGACGGTCAGCCGCGGGTTCTGCCCCGAGTGCGGGTCGGGCATCTTCTCGAAGCTGTCCGCCAACCCTGATATCGTCGGTCTCAAGGCGGCCAGCCTGGATGACCCGAGCTGGTTTCGTCCGGCCATGGACATTTATACCGACAGTGCCCAGCCGTGGGATGTGATGAACCCCGATCTGCCCAAGGTACCCAAAATGCCCCAAATGTAGACTCGATGTAGACGCGGACAGGGCGCGCACGGGCGAGCCCAAGGAGGAGTGGGATGCGAGAGGTGGTTGTGCTTGGAAGCGTGGTAGTCGGAGTCTCCCTGAGCCTGATGGTGCTGGCCGTGTCGTCCGCCTTGGGCGTGTTCGATCCGCTCGTCCCCCACTTTGCCGGCAGCTGTACGGTCGTCCCCGGGCCGCCCGGACCCGAAGATATCGCCATCGACCGCCAGGCCGGGCTGGCCTATATCTCGTCTGACGACAGATGGGCGTACCGGCACGGGGCGGACCTGCCCGGCCGGATCTACCGGCTCGACCTGTCACAGCCCGATAGCGTCCCCCAGGCGCTGGCCGGAACTGAGCAGATCAGTCCGTTTCACCCCCACGGCATCAGCCTGTTTCGCACCGACCGCGATCAGGTCCTGCTGTTTGTGGTCAACCATACCGTGCCCGGCCAGCCCCGAGCCGGTCACAGCGTTGAAATCTTTGCCGTGTCCGAGGATGGCCTGCGCCACCTGGACACGATTGCCAACCTGCTCTTTCGGTCGCCGAACGATATTGCGGCGGTAGGACCGCGCCAGTTCTACCTGACCAATGACCAGGGCTATCTGGACGGGATGGGCCTGCGCCTGGAGCGGCTGTTCGGTCTGGCCAACTCGGACGTGGTGTATTTTGACGGCCAGGTGGCCAGCGTCGTGCTGAACGAGCTGAGCTTTGCCAACGGTATTCAGTTTGACGCCCGGACCGACCGCATCCTGATTACCGAGACGCGCGCCGACAGCCTGCGCATCTACCGCCGCACCTCGGCCGACGGCAGCCTGAGCCTTGACCAGGCCGTAGAGGTCGGGCGCGGCCCCGACAATATTGATATCGACGAGCAGGGCCATATCTGGATTGCCACCCACCCCAATATGGTCAAGTTGCTCGCCCACGCCAGCAGTCCCCAGGTGCTGTCGCCGAGCCGGGTGGTGCGGCTGGAGGCCGACGGAACGGGCCTCGAAGACGTGTATGTCGGCAGCGGGGAGGAACTCTCGGCGGCCAGCATTGCTGCGGTTCACAACGGAGAGATGCTGCTGGGCGCGGTTTTTGAGTCCAAGCTGCTGCGCTGTCGGCTGCCCGAGACACACGAGCGCGCCTGAGCCCTCGGGCCTCTTTACTCGTCTTCCATCAGCATGACCGGGGTCAGAATACGCCGGGGAATACCGTCCAAAAAGCGCGACGGGCGGTTGAGCAGCATGCCGGTGGCCCGATCAAAGACGTTGATCGGGTAGGTGATGAACAGGTTCTCTTTGGCCCGGGTAGCCGCCACATACATCAGCCGCCGCTCTTCTTCAAGCTCGTCGTCGTCCTTGTTGTACAGGCTCGGAAAACGGCCCTCGACCGCCCAGATAATGAACACCGAGTGCCATTCCAGGCCCTTGGCCGAGTGAATGGTTGACAGGGTCAGCAGCCCCTCGTCTTCGCCGTCGGTGGCCAGGACATTGTCCACGCTGCTGGTCGGCGGCTCAAGCGCCATGTCGGACAGCATCCGGTCCAGGCTGTGGTAGCGCTCGGTGATGATGGTGAAGTGCTCCAGGTCCTTCTGGCGCTTGGGGTAGTCGTCATGGTGGCGGTGCTTCAGGATCGGCCCATAGTAGCGCACGATGACTTCGAGCTGTTCGGCCGGTTTCAGCCCCTCGTCCCTGGCCTGTTGCAGGGCTTCGGCCAGGCGCTTCAGGGCTGTGTTGACCGCGCCGCGGCCCCGGTAGCCGGCCAAGCCCTGGAAGGGGTCGGGAGCGTCGAGCACCTGGGCCAGGATCTTTTCGCTGCTCTTGGCTCCGACGCCGTCGAGCAGCAGCAGGACGCGGTACCACGAGACCGCGTCCTGGGGGTTGGCGATGATCCGCAGATGGGCCAGTACGTCTTTGATGTGGGTGGTTTCGATGAATTTGAAGCCGCCCCGCTTGACGAACTGGAGGTTGCGTCGGCCCAGCTCGATCTCCAGATCGAAGGAGTGGAAGCTGGAGCGGAACAGGACGGCGATTTCGGGTAGCGGCACCCCGGACTCGTGCAGCTCCAGGATTTTCTGGCCGACAAAGCGTGACTGGTAGCGTTCGCTGTCGGCCTCAACCAGGACCGGCCTGATGCCGGCCTCGCGGCGGGTGAACAGGTTTTTGGTGTAGCTCTCCTTGGCCTGCAGGATGATTTCGTTGGACAGATCCAGGATCGGCTGGGTGCTGCGGTAATTCTCTTCCAGCTTGATGACTTTGGTGCCGGGAAAGAGGTCGGGAAACTCGAAGATGTTGCGCACCGTTGCGCCCCGAAAGCTGTAGATCGACTGGGCGTCGTCGCCGACCGCCATCACGTTGTCGTGGGAGTGGGCCAGCAGCCGGACGATATCGGCCTGGAGCCGGTTGGTGTCCTGGTACTCATCGACCATGATGTAGCGGAAGGTGAGTGACAGCCGCTCGGCCAGCTCGGGATGGCCGCGCAGCAGCTCGCGCAGATAGCTGAGCAGATCGTCATAGTCGAGCAGGCTGCGCTCGCGCTTGTAGTCCCGGTAGTAGTCCGCAATCTGGCCCAGTTCGTCCAGCTCGTCGAACAGGTGCGGAAACTGTTCGTCCAGCACCGCCGCCACGCCGCAGGTCTTGTTGGCCGCCAGGCTCAGGATTTCCAGAATGGTCTGCTTGCGGGGAAAGCGGCGCTCCTTCTTGTCCAGGCCCATGCGGCTGCGGATCAGATTGATCACGTCCTCGGAGTCGCTGCGGTCCAGAATGGTGAAGGCGTTGGCAAAGCCCAGCAACTGGGCGTAGCGGCGCAGAATGGTATTGGCGAAGGAGTGAAAGGTGCCGCCGGTGACCCGGTCGCAACGGCTGCCCAGGAGCGCCTCGACCCGTTGCAGCATCTCTTCGGACGCCCGCCGGGTAAAGGTCAGCAGCAGGATGGACGCCGGGTCAACCCCCTCCTCAACCATGCGCGCCACCCGGAACACCAGGGTGCGAGTCTTACCGCTGCCCGCTCCGGCCAGGACCAGCAGCGGCCCCCGATGGGTGACGGCCGCCTCGTACTGGGAGGGGTTGAGTTCCTCCTTGTAGTCGATCAGGAAGCGCCTGGCCCGGTCGTCGGGCTCCGGGCGCAGCGTGTATCTGTCAGGTCGCGTCTCTTCGCTCACCGCTCCGCTCTCCATTCAGCTTTGTGCGTTTGGGGCAGGTCGGCCCAGCATAGCGGAAAAGCCGTCCGGCGTCAGCGTCGGCCGCTTTGCGCTGACAAGCCGGCCCAGGTCTGCTATGTACACTGCCGATGCCCGCCAAGATCGAACACAAGATCGAACATAAGACCGAACAGATGAATCTGCACGGCGTCAAATGCCCCCTGAACTGGGCCAAGGCCAAGGTGCGGCTCGAATACCTGGAGCGGGGCGATGTGTTGGAGCTGCTGATTGACGACCCCAAGGGACGCCGCGATATTCCCCGTGCGGCCGAGGCGGAGGGCTATGCCATCGTCGATATCGACGAGTACGCCGCCCCTGACACAGGCGCCCGCTGGCGGATTGTGATCGAGAAATAGCCAAGGACAGAAGAGCAAGGAGGAACACATGTACCGCATAGGGATTGTTGCCGCGTGTCTCATGCTGCTGAGTGGACCGGCCTGGGCTGTCAGCGTGGCCGGGCCCGACGGTGAGGCGCTGTACAATGTGCACTGCGCCAAGTGTCATGACTCGGTGGCCCGCGCGCCCAAACTCGGGGTCATGCGCAAACTGCCGCCCGAGTTCATTATGCGTTCGCTCGAAGTCGGCCGGATGGTCTTCCAGGGGGTGATGCGGACCAAGGTCGAGCGGCTGGCCATCGCGGCCTATATCTCGGAAAAAGAGTTTGGCGCGGCACGCGATGACGAGGCTGCCTCGTGGACCTATTGTTCGCTGCTGCCGGGCCAGCTCGACCTGTCCGAACAGACCGCCAACTGGAACGGCTGGGGTGGCGATATCAGCAACGCCCGCTTTCAGCCCGCGGACAAGGCCGGCCTGTCCGCAGCCGACATTCCCAATCTCAAGCTCAAGTGGTCGTTCGGCCTGCCCGAGAACTACCAGACCTCCCAGCCGACGGTGTTTGGCGGGCGGATCTATATCGGCAGCATGCGGGGGGTGGTGTTTTCCCTGAGCGCCAAGACCGGCTGTTTGTACTGGGCGTATTCGACCGGGGCCGGGGTGCGCTCAACCGTGACGCTCGGCCCGATAGAGGGCAGCGACCCGCCGCGCTACGCAGCCTATTTCGGCGATGTGGAGAGAAACGCCTATGCGCTCGATGCCCGGACCGGCGAGCTGATCTGGAAAACCCAGATCGAGCAGCATCCGACCGGCCGGATCACGGCCAGCCCGGCCCTGCACGACAACCGCCTGTACGTTGGCATGGCCTCGTTTGAAGAGGGGGCGGGCGGCGAGGCCGACTACGAGTGCTGCACCTTCCGGGGCAGCATCAGCGCGCTCAACGCCACGACCGGCGAGCTGGTGTGGAAGTCCTACACGGTCGATGAACCGAAAAAAGTCCGCAAGAACAAGATCGGCGTCCAGCTGTGGGGACCGTCCGGGGTCGGGGTGTGGGCCAGCCCGACGCTCGATCCCAAGCTCAAGCGGGTGTATGTGACCACCGGCGATAACTACTCAGACCCGGCCTCGGACACCAGCGACGCGATCATGGCCTTCGATATGGAGACCGGAGAGAATATCTGGACCCAGCAGTTTACCAAGGGCGACGCGTTTAATATCGCCTGCGAGTCGGGCGACGACACCAACTGCCCAGAGGCACGTGGACCGGATCTGGACTTTGGCTCGTCGGCCATTCTGCGCGAGCTGTCTGGCGGCAAACGCATCCTGCTGGCCGGCCAGAAGTCGGGCGTTGTGCATGCCGTCGATCCCGACCAGGACGGCGAAATCCTGTGGCAACAGCGGGCCGGGGCGGGCGGCATCCTGGGCGGCATCCAGTGGGGACCGGCTGCGGACGAGTCGAATATCTACGTGGCCCTGTCCGACGTCAAGGTCAATCTCAATCGGACCGATGAGGGCTCGATCACGTCCTCGATCGACAACACACAGGGCGGCGGCATCTCGGCCTACAGCATTGAGACCGGTGAGAAACTGTGGTTCACCCCGCCGCCCGGCTGCGGCGACAAGGCCAACTGCAGCCCGGCCCAGTCGGCAGCCATTTCGGTCCTGCCCGGGGTAGTGTTCTCCGGCTCGGTGGACGGCCACCTACGGGCCTATTCGACCCACGACGGGTCGATTGTGTGGGACTACGACACGGCCCAGGAGTACTACTCGGTTAACGAGGTCAGCACCAAGGGCGGCTCGCTCGACGGGCCCGGCCCGACCATTGCCGGCGGCATGCTGTACGTCTTCTCCGGCTACGGTTTCTGGGGCGGCATGCCGGGCAACGCCCTGCTGGCCTTTGAGGCAGGCGACGGCGACCAGAACGGGGCGGCCGGCCAGAACGGCAAGCAGGACTGATCCCAGGCCGGTCCCATTCCACGGGAGCGCACGGGGCTGCCTGCCGCAGCTCCGGCGCGTCCTGCGGGTTCAGCCCAGGTAGCGATACACCGGCTCGGCAACACACACCGGCTTTGTGCCGCCCTCCACTTCAAACGACAGGCGCAGGGTGACTTCCTGTCCATCCGAAACAGGTCTGACACTGCGGACGCTGAGCCGCAGGCGGACCCGTTTGCCGATGCGGAGCGGGGCCGGGAAGCGCAGGCGGTTGATGCCGTAGTTCATGCCGAGCCGCGCCCCTTGGAGGTACCAGAGTTCCTTGAGCAGCCCTGGGGCAAGGGCCAGGATGAAATAGCCCGGGGCGACCGTTCCGCCAAAGGGCGATTCTTTTTTCGCCCGCTCCACATCTTCACAAAACCACTGGTGGTCGTTGGTCGAGGCGGCGTAGGCATCGACGGCCTGCTGGGTGACGAGGTGCCAGTCCGACACGCCGACCTCCTGGCCGACGAGACGCGGCAGGTCTTGGAAGCGAATCTGTCTTGCTGTCATGGCAGCACCTTCGTTCTCATAGTAACAATGCCTCAGAGTGATGGAACGTCCCATTCCTCCACACGAGATATCGCATCGCCCCTACCCGAAGACTCGCTCGCTGGTCACAAACGAGCGCCGCGCCGGAACCATAGCAGCTCCCCTGTCGGTGTGATATCCGCGACGGCCAGATGCTGTTCCTGGTCAACAAGCTGTCCAAGATGAAGCAGCACCCCCCGCTCGGCAGCCGCATCGCCGAGGTCCACAACGGCAGCTCGCTGTTCACCGGTGACGCCGGCCAGGGCGAGAGCAACATCCGCCGCTGGATCATCGAGAACGACTGGCTGGAAGCCATCGTCGCCCTGCCGCTCAACATGTTCTACAACACCGGCATCGCCACCTACGTGTGGGTGCTGACCAACCGCAAGCCCGTCCATCGCCGGGGCAAGGTGCAGCTCATCGACGCCACCAACTGGTACCAGCCTATGCGCAAGAACCTGGGCAAGAAGAACTGCGAGCTGTCGGAGGACGACCTCGTCCGCATCTGCGACACCTTTCTCGCCTTCGAGGAGACCGAGCAGAGCAAGATTTTCGACAACGCCGCCTTCGGCTACTGGAAGGTGACGGTCGAGTGGCCGTTGCGTATCCGGGGCGCCGACCCCGACCGCGCCTACAGGGCCGCCGCACTCAAGAAACTCAAAGAGAGCGGCGAACGCAGCGAGGACGCGCCGCCGGTCATCAGGAAGATTCACAAGCGGGGCACCGAGGCCGACCCGCTGCGTGGCTTGTTCGCGGCCACCATCAACGGTAGGCCGGCGGTGGTCGAGTACGAGCCCGACCCCGACCTGCGCGACACCGAGCAGATTCCGCTGCAAGAGGCCGGCGGCATCGACGCCTTCCTGCGGCGTGAGGTCCTGCCCTACGCCGCCGCCGCCTGGTATCAGCCCGGCAGCGTAAAGATCGGCTACGAGATCAGCTTCACCCGCTACTTCTACACGCCGCAGCCCCTGCGCAGCCTGGATGAGATCCGGACCGACATCCTGGCGCTGGAACGAGATACGGAAGGGCTGTTGGCGGAGATTGTAGGAGTGGGCCGGAGGCCATGAGTACGCCCTACGATCTGGGGCACGCCAACGCCTTTTGCTTCGTCGCCGTCCTTGCGTCGTCACTTTGCGTTATTGCAATTTAGGCCTGAAAGTTAAATAGTAGATTTTGTTATTGAGAAACTGTGAATAAGGACTGCCCGATATGCGGCGCGAAGAAGTCGGCAGCTATGAAGTGACGAGCATCGGCGGTGAGCGTGTTCGCGCCTTCGTGCCGGCACCGCTGCCGCCGAAACCTGTCCTGGTTCTGGACGGCTCGCTGCAACAGGCGCTGGAATCTGCGCTGCTTGCTCTGGGTCGCCTCGACGGCGTCGCAACGCTCCTGCCGGACGAGACGCTTTTTCTGTACGCCTACGTGCGCAAAGAAGCGGTGCTTTCCTCTCAGATCGAGGGCACGCAGTCGTCGTTGTCTGACCTCTTGCTCTTTGAACTGGACGAAGTGCCCGGGGCTCCGCTCGATGATGTGGTCGAAGTCTCGAACTATGTGGCCGCGCTCGAGCATGGCCTGTGTCGTCTGAGGGAAAACTTCCCGCTGTCCAATCGTCTGATCCGCGAGATGCACAGCGAACTGTTGTTGCACGGGCAAGGAAGCGACAAGGACCCCGGTGAATTTCGCCGCTCGCAGAACTGGATCGGTGGGACCCGACCGGGCAATGCCACTTTCGTGCCGCCGCCACGCACGGTCGTACCCGACTGTATGACGGCGTTTGAGCGCTTTCTCCGCGCCGAGGAGGACGGACTGCCCGTACTGCTCCGGGCGGGGCTTGCGCACGTGCAGTTCGAGACCATTCACCCCTTTCTGGACGGCAACGGGCGCGTGGGGCGACTGCTCATAACGCTGCTCCTGTGCCAAGCCGGCGTGCTGCGCCAGCCGCTCCTGTATCTGAGTCTGTACTTCAAGCAGCACAGAAGCACCTACTACGACCTGCTGAATCACGTGCGTCGCACCGGCGATTGGGAAGCGTGGCTCGCCTTTTTCCTCGAAGGAGTGAAGCTGACAGCCGAGGGCGCGGTCTCGACCGTTCAGAACGACCGAAACCGGATTGAAGAGGCCGGGGGCCGGAGAGCCGGGTCGGGGCTGCGCGTGCATGACGCACTCAAGTCGCAGCCGATTTTATCGCTGCCCGCAGCGCGCCGCAGTACCAATCTGTCCTTTCAGACAGCCTCCTCGGCAATGGAACTGCTCGTCACCCACGGGATTGCACGGGAGATCACGGGAAAGCGCCGTGGCCGATTGTTCGTCTACGACCAGTACCTGTCTATCCTCAACGAAGGAACCGAGGCGGAGGCTGATACATGATCGCCGGCCTCAAACCCTATGCCGCCTATAAGGACTCCGGCGTGCCGTGGCTGGGAGAAGTGCCGGCGCATTGGGACATTCTTCCAAAATCAGGAACGATACCCGAGACAGTCGATCTGCGTAAAATACCTATCGGGTCGGCTGGTCGAGAAGAGATGGGACGGACATCCTCGGCTTGGAAGAGAAGACCGATGGTATGTTGGTGGAAGTGCTGGTCGCAGGTGGACTACCGGATGCCAGCCGCAAGAGGCGGGTGGTGTCGAAGCCTTCCTGCGGCGCGAGGTGCTGCCCTACGCCGCCGCCTAGTATCAGCCCGACAACGTGAAGGACGGAGGATTATCCGATGAGACCGGCCGAGATCATCTTCGAGGTCACGGAAGCAGTTGAAGGCGGGTACAATGCCCGAGCGCTTGGGTACAGCATTTTCACCCAGGGCGATGATTGGGACGACCTGAAAGACATGGTGAAGGATGCGGTGCTCTGCCATTTCGACAAAGACGCCGTACCAAGAGTCATCAGGCTTCATCTCATCAAGGAAGAGGCCATCGCGGTATGAGGCTGCCCCGTGACCTCTCGGGCAACGAGGTCGCGAAGTTGCTGGGCCGTCATTACGGCTACCGTGTGGCGCGAACCAAGGGCAGTCACATGATGCTGACATTGACCGTCGCTGGCAACCGGCACACCGTGACCGTGCCCCGGCACCGGAATGTGCATATCGGGACGTTGGACGCCATCGTCACCAGCGTCGCAACATTCCTCAACCTTTCTAAGCGCGAAGTACTCGAAACGCTCTTTGACTGACAAATGGCTGCCAAACTCAAACCCTACCCTGCCTATAAGGATTCCGGCGTACCGTGGCTGGGGGAGGTGCCGGCGCATTGGGAGGTCAGGCGAGGCAAGCGCACATTCACTCCGCGTAAAGAACTAGCCAGGCCCAACGATATTCAGCTTTCAGCCACTCAAGCCTACGGTGTGATAGCGCAAGCGGACTACGAAAAGAGGATTGGGAGGAAAATCGTCAAAATATTGCGGCACCTGGAGAAACGTCGTCACGTAGAGGTGGATGACTTTGTAATCAGTATGCGGAGTTTCCAAGGTGGGCTGGAAAGAGCATGGGCAAGTGGATGCATCCGGTCCTCATATATCGTTCTTCAGCCTGCTACGAATTTGGCTGTGGGGTACTTCGCCTACCTTTTCAAGTCCATTGGCTATATCAAGGCTCTACAGGCGACTGCCAACTTTATTCGGGATGGACAAGACCTCAATTTCGAGAATTTTTGTAAGGTCGACGTGCCTTTTCTACCCCTCCCCGAACAAACCGCCATCGTCCGCTTCCTCGACCACGCCGACCGGCGCATCCAGCGCTACATCCGCGCCAAGCAGAAGCTGATGGCGCTGCTGGAGGAGCAGAAGCAGGCCCTCATCCACCAAGCCGTCACCGGCAAGCTCGACGTGCGCACCGGCCAGCCCTACCCGGCCTACAAGCCCTCCGGCGTGGAATGGCTGGGCGACGTGCCGGCGCATTGGGACCTACGCCCGGCAAAATGGTACTTCCGAGAAGTAGATGAGCGTTCTGAAACCGGCTTGGAGGAACTGCTATCCGTGTCTCACGTTACCGGGGTGACGCCACGAAGCGAGAAGAATGTCACGATGTTTAAGGCGGAGTCGAACGTTGGGCATAAGCTGTGTAGGCCCGGCGATCTTGTCATCGATACGATGTGGGCCCGGATGGCCGCCCTGGGCATTTCTAGGCAGGCCGGGATAGTCAGCCCATCGTATGCTGTTTACCGACCACACCCTTCTTCGAGACTGCTTGGCGATTACGCTGATCTCCTGCTGCGCATGACAACCTACAAGAACGAATACATCTGCCGGTCAACGGGTATCCGCTCGTCACGCCTAAGGTTGTACCCAGAGGAGTTCCTTCGTATCAAGCTGTTATGTCCACCGCTTGAAGAGCAGCATGCCATTATCGAGTTCACAAGCAAAGAATCGACAAACGCACGGCGTGCTATCGACCTCGCACATGACGAACTCTCTCTTCTCCAGGAATACCGCACCCGCCTGATCGCCGATGTCGTCACCGGCAAACTCGACGTGCGCGAGGCGGCAGAACGGTTGCCGGATGGGGAAGCCGAACCAAAGCAGTTTGATAAGGTGAAAGCTCTGATTGACGCAGCAGATGCCGAGCGATAGACGATTTTGAAGATTGACCGTAGCCGGTCAGGGTGCTGTGTTGCCAATATGAACAAGGTCGCGGTGAAACCGTCAGTGGTTCGCTGGGCGCGCGAGCGCTCGGGAAAGGACATGTCTGACCTGGCGAAGCGCTTCCCGAAGCTGCCGCAGTGGGAAGACGGTGAGGCGCAGCCGACGTTTAAGCAATTGGAGCGGTTTGCAAAGGCGACGCTCACACCTTTCGGAGCCTTGTTTTTGGAGGAGCCGCCGGATGAGAAATTACCGGTTGCTGATTTTCGCACCCTGAAAGGCCAGCAGCCGGCGCGGCCGAGCGCGGCGCTGATGAGCACCGTGCAGCAAATGCAACGGCGGCAAGAATGGATGCGCGAATATCTTATCGAGGCAGGCGAAGAACCTCTTGCCTTCGTCGGGACTGTCACGTTGGCTTCGAGTCGCGTGGACGCGGCCAACAATATCCGAAGAACGCTGGGTGTTGATGATGGCTGGGCGAGCACGCACCCTACCTGGTCCGCCGCGCTCGTTGGGCTTCGGCGGGCGGTGGAAGAGATAGGTGTTTTGGTCGTCGTCAACGGCATCGTGGAGAACAATACGCGACAGAAACTGGACCCGGAGGAATTTCGGGGATTTGTGCTCTGCGACGATTACGCGCCTTTAATCTTCATCAACGGAGCGGACTTCACTGGCGCACGAACTGGCCCACCTGTGGTTAGGGACAGACGGTGTGTTCAACCTGGTGGACCTCCAGCCGTACGACGACGATGTTGAGAGATTTTGTAACGAGGTTGCGGCCGAAGTGCTGATTCCGGGAGACGAGCTTGATGGCTGCTGGCCGAGCGTGGCCGAGTCGGCCGAACCGTTTCAAGCGCTGGCCAGGCGCTTCAAGGTCAGCCCCCTCGTGGCCGCCCGGCGAGTGTTGGATCGAAAGTTGATAGCGAGAGACGATTTCTACGAATTCCTGGGTCGATACAAGGCTGACGAACGGCGAAGATCTGCGCAGCAATCGAGTGGGGGGAATTTCTACAACGCGCAACAGGGACGTGTCGGCCGTCGCTTCGGTAGCGCGGTCATTCGTGCAGCGCGGGAGGGCCGGCTCCTGTACCGTGACGCGTATCGCCTCACGGGTCTGCATGGCCGGAGTTTCGACCAATTTGCGCAGACACTCGGATTGTAGCCGTAATGAGCGAGGCAGGCGAGAAATATGTGCTGGATGCCAACGTCTTTATTCAAGCGAAGCGGCGATTCTATGACTTCGATTTCTGTCCAGGCTATCGGGAAGGAAGGCTCTACAATATCGACAGAGTTCAGGAAGAACTGAAACGCGGAGGAGATGACCTTTGGGACTGGGCAGAGCAGCAATTCGGTGCCAACGCGTTTGTAGATACTTCGACGGTGGCTATTACGTCGGAGTACCGGTTAAAAATCCCATAAGTGATTGATTTCATGACAAAAATTTAATTGATGGACTGCGCCGCCCTGGTCCATCTCTCGATCTTCTTGCGCGCTACCGAACCGGCTCCACGCGATGCCTGAGGTGTTGCCCGGCGGTCAATCTGAACCTATGCTGTGCCTCACAGAAACTGTGAGACTGTGGCCATGAAAAACATCACCGTATCCGTTGACGAAGAAACCCATCGGCTCGCCCGAATCCGGGCGGCGGAGTTGGATACCTCGGTGTCGGCCCTGGTGCGGAACTACCTGAAGAGCCTCGTTGCGGACCGCACCGGCGGCACGGCGTCCAACGAGCCGGACGTGGAGACGGAAGCCGAACGCCGCCGGAGGATGTTGCGCGAGGTATTCGAGGATTTCGATGCCCGCGCCGTAGGCCTGCGGATGTCCGATAACCTCACGCGCGAGGAACTACACGATCGAGCCAGAGCCAGAGCGGAGGCTGAGAAAGAACGCTCGCGCAGCACGTCTCGTATATCCGGGTGACTGCCATGCGTCTCGTTGATACCAACGTGCTGCTGTACGCGGTGAGCCGGTTGCCGGAAGAAGCGAGTAAGCGCATACGCGCTCGTGAGCTTCTTACCGAGCCCGAACTCTGCGTATCCGTGCAGGTGCTGCAAGAGTTCTATCATCAGGCGACGCGCTCCAACCGGCCCGGCAGGATGATTTATGAGGACGCCCTGGAGTTCATGGAGCCAATCATGCTGCTGCCCGTCCAGGCAATTATCCTAGAAATCTTCCGGGACGCCGTGGCAATCAGCCGGCGCTTCCGGCTGTCCTACTGGGACGGGGCGATCCTCGCCGCAGCGCGCGCCCTGGGCTGCGATGCGGTCTACTCGGAAGATCTCAGTTCGGAGCAGGACTACGACGGTCTCCGGGTCATAAACCCGTTCACGGACCAGGCGGACCCACAATGACCACCGACACCTCCGAACGCGGCCTCGAACGCCTGATCTGCACCGCGCTGGCCGGCCATCCCTGCGCGCCGCCCGCAGCGGGCACCGCAGCCGAACCACCGGCCGGCTACGGCGGGGTGGGCTGGAGCGGCGGCAACCCCCACGACTACGACCGCGAGTACTGCGTCGATGTGGTCCAGCTCCGCGCCTTTCTGCGCGCGACCCAGCCCAAGGCTGCGGAATCGCTGGGTCTGTCCGAGGACAGTCCGACGCGGCGCAAGTTCCTGGCCCGGCTCCAGGGCGAGATTGCCAAGCGCGGCAGCATCGACGTGCTGCGCCACGGCATCAAGCACGGGCCGCACGATCTGGACCTGTTCTACGGCACGCCTTCGGCCGGCAACGACAAGGCTCAGGAACGCTTTGGGCAGAACCGCTTCAGCGTCACCCGCCAGCTGCGCTACAGCCGCGACGAAACCCAGCGGGCGCTGGACATCGGACTGTTCATCAACGGCCTGCCGGTCTTCACCTGTGAACTCAAGAACAGCCTGACCAAGCAGACAGTGGACGACGCGGTCTGGCAGTATAAGAAGGACCGCAACCCGCGCGAGAAGCTGTTTGCGTTCGGCCGCTGCGTGGCCCACTTCGCACTGGACGAGAGCGAGGTGCGCTTCTGCACCCACCTCCAGGGCAAGTCCTCGTGGTTCCTGCCCTTCAACCGGGGCTGGAACGACGGCGCGGGCAACCCGCCCAACCCGAACGGACTCAAGACCGACTACCTGTGGCGCGAGGTGCTGAGCCGCCACAGCCTGACCAACATCCTGGAGAACTACGCCCAGATGGTGGAGTCAAAGGACGACAAGACGGGCAGGAAAAAAAAGACCCAGGTCTGGCCGCGCTACCACCAGCTCGACGTGGTGCGCCGGCTGCTGGCCGACGCTGGGACGCGCGGGGCGGGCCGACGCTATCTGATCCAGCACTCGGCCGGCAGCGGCAAGAGCAACTCCATCGCCTGGCTGGCCCACCAGCTGGTCGGGCAGGCAAAGGACGACGCCCGGGTCTTCGATTCGATCATCGTGGTCACCGACCGCCGCATTCTGGACAAGCAGATCCGCGACACGATCAAACAGTGCGCCCAGGTCGGGGCGACGCTGGGCCCCGCCGAGCGCTCGGGTGACCTGCGCCGATTCATTGAGGCCGGCAAGAAGATCATCATTTCGACCGTGCAGAAGTTCCCCTTCATCCTCGACGAGATCGGCAATGAGCAGCGCGGGCGGCGCTTTGCCATCATCATCGATGAGGCTCACTCCAGCCAGGGCGGCCGCACCAGCGCGGCCATGGCCCAGGCGTTGTCCGAGGCCGGCGAGGAGGGCGAGGAGGAGACCTACGAGGATCAGATCAACCGTTTGATGGAGTCGCACAAGCTGCTCCCCAACGCCAGCTATTTCGCCTTTACCGCTACGCCCAAGAACAAGACCCTGGAACTCTTCGGCGACCCCGGCCCCCAGGCCGACGGCACGGTCAGGCATCACGCCTTCCACACCTACACCATGAAGCAGGCCATCCAAGAGGGCTTCATCCTGGACGTGCTCTGCCACTACACGCCGGTGGCCAGCTACTACAGGCTGGCCAAGACGGTGGCGGACGACCCGCAGTTCGATACGAAAAAAGCCCAGAAAAAGCTGCGGCGCTTTGTCGAGGGCCACGACCACGCCATCCGTCTCAAGGCCGAGATCATGGTCGATCACTTCCACGAACAGGTGTTGGCTCAGAACAAGATCGGTGGCCAGGCGCGGGCGATGGTCGTCACCAACGGTGTTGAGCGCGCGATCCAGTACTTTCACGCCATCCGCGAGTATCTGCACGAGCGCAAAAGCCGCTACCAAGCCATTGTCGCCTTCTCCGGCGAGCCCGAGTTCGGCGGAGTGAAGGTCAGCGAGGCGGCGCTGAACGGCTTTCCGTCCGGCAAAATCGCCGAGAAGATCCAGGCCGAGCCCTACCGTTTTCTGGTGTGTGCCGACAAGTTCCAGACCGGCTATGACGAACCCCTGCTGCACACCATGTACGTGGACAAGACCCTGTCGGGCGTCAAAGCGGTGCAGACTCTGTCGCGCCTCAACCGGGCGCAGCCCAAGAAGCACGATGTCTTTGTGCTGGATTTTCTGAACGATGCCGACACCATCCGGGCTGCCTTTGCCGACTTCTATCGGGCGACGATTCTGGCCGACGAGACCGATCCCAACAAGCTGCACGACTTGTAGGCCGATCTCGACGGCGCCCAGGTCTATTCTTCGGAGCAGATTGACGACTTTGTGTCGTGCTATCTGAGCGGGGCCGAGCGCGACCAACTCGACCCCATTCTCGACGCCTGCGTGGCCACCTACCGGAATGACCTGGACGAAGACGGGCAGGTGAATTTCAAGGGCAAGGCCAAGGGCTTTGTGCGAACCTACGGCTTTCTGTCCGCGGTCCTGCCCTACACCAACGCCGCCTGGGAGAAGCGTTCGATCTTCCTGAATTTCCTGATCTCGAAGCTGCCGTCGCCCCAGGAGGAGGACCTGTCCAAGGGCATCCTCGACGCCATCGACATGGACAGCTACCGGGTCGAGAAACGGGCCATGCAGCAGATCGTGCTGCCCGACGCGGACGCCACGGTCGAGCCGGTGCCGACCACCGGCGGCGGTCACCTGCCCGAGCCCGAGCTGGACCGGCTGTCGAACATCCTGCGGGTCTTCAACGAGCAGTTCGGCGACATTCCGTGGCAAGACGCCGACCGTGTGCGCCAGCTCATCACCCAGACGATCCCCGCTCGCGTGGCCGAGAATACCGCGTTCCAAAACGCCAGGCAGAACTCGGACAAGGAGAATGCCCGCATCGAGCACGACAAGGCGCTGCTGCGGGTGATGACCTCGGTGATGAACGACGACACCAAACTGTTCAAGAAGTTCATGGACGACGCCGACTTCCGGCGCCACCTGACCGATATTGTGTTCGAGCTTGCCTACGAGCAGGCGGGGTGAGGCGGCCCCTACTCGAAGACTCGCTCGCCGGTCGCAAACAGCAGCCACACCAGCAGGCCGAACAGGTAGATGCCGGCCGCAATCGAGAACACCAGACCCCACGAGCCGGTGACATCAAGGATATAGCCGGTCAGGGTCACGCCCACGATGCCCGGTATGGTGCCCGCAGTGTTAGACAGGCCGAGCAGAATGCCGGCATAGCGTGGGCCGATATCCAGGTGGTTGACGCCAAAGCCGGATAGGGCAAAGGCGTTCAGCCCCAGGGCGCAACACATGTAGGTAATCGCCTGCGGGGCCGAGCTGACACTGCCGATCAGGCTCAGAAAGATGGTCGGCCCCAGAAAACCGATGGTCTGCATCAGTTTGCGCACGAACGTCACCGACAGGCCGGCTTCGATCAGCTTGTCGGCCACCCAGCCGGCGACATTGGCCATCAGAAACATGGCCAGCCAGGGCAGAATGGTGTACACGCCGACCTGAGACAGATCGACGCCCAGGGCCTGGGTGAAATACGTCGGCAGCCAGGTCAAGAGCACATAGAAGCCCCAGTTTGAACAAAAATGATTGATGATGATGGCCCAGACCGGCACCTTGGATAACAGCTGAGCCCACGGAATCGTCTCGTTTTTGGGCACCGGCGGGACGTTGTGGCGAATGAACTCCAGCTCCGAGGGATGGACGCCGGGATGGCTGTCGGGGGTGTCGGTGGCAGGAAGTGCCACAGGCCGTACCACACAAAGCCCAGGATACCGAACAGGTAGAACACCCACGGCCAACCCAAAGCGACCACAATCGTCGGCGTCAACAGCAAGGCGCCGACCGTCCCCAGGGAAATGCCGCTGCTGGTGAGGGCGATGGAGCGGGCGCGTTCCTGCCTGGGTATCCAGCGCGCGTACAGGTTGTAGACGGCCGGAAAGGCCACGCCCTCGCCCAGCCCCATGCCGACCCGGGCCAGGAACAGGACGGTGAAAGACAGGGCTGCGGCCGGCGGCGTGATCAGGGTGAACAGCGACCACCACACCACGCCCAGACCCAGCACGATCTTGCCGCCAAACCGGTCGGCCAGCCAGCCGCCAAACACCTGGGTGGACAGATAGCCGTAGAAAAAGGACGACAGCACAATGCCGCGCGTGGTCTGGTCCCAGCCAAACTCTTCGGCCATGGGGATGATGGCTACCGAGATATTGACCCGGTCGATATAGCAGATGAAGGTGCTCAGAAAGCACAGCCCGACCAGGTTGTAGCGGCGTGGCCAGGAGCGGCCGGGCGGGACGGCGGTCGGGATGGTATGGGACGGTTCCGGGCGTGACTCCATGGCCCCCCTCCTGGGTGTCAGGTCCTAGGCATCAGCTTCTGGGCGCCCAGTCTATGCAGGTCGGGGTCGCCAGCGTCAAGCCGGGCGCGGTGTTGACAGCCGACGGGCGGACGGGGCAGAAGGGGGGCGTGCTCACCATCCGTCACCGCCGCGTCAAATCGGCCCTGACCAAAACCGGCGGCTTCTTGTCCGGCTTCAGCCACAGCCTGACCCCCTACTGGGGCTGCTCGTACGGCAGCTCGTGTTTCTACTGCTACGTTGCCGAAAGCCAGGTCCAGCGCTTTCATGCCGACGGCCAAGCCTGGGGCGAGTGGGTCACGGCCAAGATCAATATCGGCCAAGTCCTGGAGCAGGAGCTGGACAGACTGGCCCGACGGGGCAGCCGGCCGCGTATCTACTGCTCCGGTTCAACCGACCCCTTCCAGCCCAGGCTCGAACCCCGGTACGGGCTGTCCGGCCAGTGTCTCGAGGTCTTGGGCCGCTTTCCGCCCGCCCTGCTGGTGCTGCAAACGCGCTCGCCCCTGGTTGAGCGCTACTTCGAGCTGATTGCGGCTATTCCAACTGCGGTGCTGAACCTGACCATCGAGACCGACGATGATAGTGTGCGACGCAAACTGACCCCGAGCTGTGCCACGGTTGAACGCCGTCTGGCCGTTGCCCGGGCTGCGACGGCGCGGGGGATTTTTACCCAGATCAGCGTCTCTCCGGCCCTGCCCCACAACCCCGAGCGGTTTGCCGGGCTGATCGCCGGCGCGTGCCGGCGGGTCATTGTGGACGATTTTTTCCACGGTGACGGGGCCAGGGGCGCCCGCTCGCGCCGTCGCGGTGTACCCGAGCGGCTGTCCCGATACGGCTATCCGGGCTGGTTCGGGCCGGACACCACCCGACGCCTGATGGCCGCCCTGATCGAGCGCATGGGGGAGGAACGGGTGGGCTATTCGCGGGCGGGTTTCAATCGAGGCGTGACGGACACGGCCTAGGCGATGCCGCTGACCTTATGCACGGAGCCGTCGGCCAGGGTGAAGTATACGGCCACGGTTTCGTTCTCGCCCAGCAGCGGCAGGCTCAACTCATCGGGCCTGGCCTCGTCGTACAGGCGCTCGGCTTCCTGGCACAGGGCGATAAAGTTCTCAAGAGTGGCCGTATACTCGCGCTCGCCCGCGGCCAGGCTGCGGAGGCGAAACAGTTCGTCGTCCTGGCGGTGAAGCTGTTGCCACAGCTCCGGCCGGTGATCCATCAGCCAGCCGTCGATGACATCGAAGTCCGGGCCGAGGCGGCGGGTGTGCTCAACATACGCCCGCTTCAGCGCCTGGGGGTCGGACAGGACCGGCCGGGGCTGGATTGCCGCCGCGCGCCGCCTGGGCTTGGACTGTGTCTTCATACTGCATATTCTATAAGCGAAAAAAAAGCGAAAGCAAGAGGAGGGATAGAAAAATCAAACGGCGGCTTGCATTGTGCCGGCGGCAGCGCGTATGGTCGGAACAGCCTAAGGATCGAAGGGGGTTTTGTATGACACACTATGTCTATTCTGGAGCTGCCCAGTGGTCAGGGGCTGGAGAGGACGGGGCGGTCGGCGGCCTGTTCCGTCAGGTGGTGGGCGAGGGCGACTGGCAGTCGCTCAGCAACGGCTTGCCCGACAAAGTCGAGGTTCGGGCGATTGCGATTCATCCCCACGACCCGCAGGTCATCTATCTCGGCACCCAGGACGGTCCGTATCGGACGACCGACAGCGGCGAGCACTGGCAGCGGCTCGATTTCCCGGAGCGCGGGGCGGTGGTGTGGACGATTATTTTTCATCCCCAGAACCCGGACATCATGTATCTGGGTACGGCCCCGGCCGTGGTGTATCGCAGCGATAATGGCGGCGAGAGTTGGCGCCGGCTGGCGGTACTTGAGCCACAGGGTGGGGTGCACATGGGCTTTCCCATGCGGGTGATTCGGATGACGACCGATCCCAGCAACCCGGATGAGGTGTATGCCGGGCTGGAAGTCGGCGGGGTGATGCGCAGCTCCGACGCCGGGGAGACCTGGCACGACTGTACGCCGGCACTGCTCGACCTGGTCGAACGCGACCACCTCAAGAGTCAGATCGGCAGCAAAACCAACACCGAGGGTATGATGGATACCCACGCCCTGGAGGTCAGCCCGGCGCGGCCCGGCACGGTTTTCCTGGCCACCCGGATGGGCATGTTTTGCAGCCCCGACCGGGGTGACAGCTGGCAGGAGATGGAAATCTGGCGCGCCTCACCCTTCTCCTACGCCCGCGATATTCAGGTCGCCCCGCACGACCCCACCACGCTGTACGCCGCGCTCAGCCCGGCCGCGCTGAGCAAATCCGGCGCCATCTATCGCAGTCAGGATCTGGGCCAGACCTGGCAGCGCTTTGACCACGATGTGACTCCAAGGCGGACGATGATGGCGATCGCGCCGAGTCGTCGAGACGCCGGCTGCGTGTACGGGGTGAACAGCACCGGTCAGGTCTTCGGCACCCAGGACGACGGGGCGACCTGGGCCGAGTATCCGCTGCCGGCCGGGGTCAAGAACGTGTACGCCCTGGCGTGCGGCTGAGGACTGGGCAGCCCGGCAGGTCGGATGAGCGAAGCGTAAGCCGACACTCCGCCCCGACCTGTCGGCTTACGCGCTTTGCGCTAAGCCGACCTACAAAACTCAGGAGCTGTCTTGATCCAGGAGGACAGCCAGCTTCGCCAGGACTTCGCCCAGCACCCGAGACGGAACCTGTGATGCAAAGCGGATTCGCCGTGCTCGCCAGTCCAGGCTCTTAATCTGGTCGGTAAGGATGACTCCGGTGATGGGGCCTGCGCCGGGAAGGGAGACCTCGAAGGGGTAGCCCTTGACTCTGGATGTGATGGGGCAGAAGAGCGCCAGGCTGGTTTTCTCGTTGTAGCTGCGGGGGCTCAGAACCAGGGCGGGCCGGCGCGCCCGGCTTGTTCATGTCCGGCTTGGGGTGTGAAGGTTAGCCACACAATGTCCCCCGTGTCCGGGACATAGGGCTGCTCTACCATTCCTCATTGCCTTGGACCGGGCCGGTGTCTAGCTCGGGATGGAGATTCTCGGCCGTCACCTGGGCCAGCATGTCGGTCAGCTTATAGGTTCTCTTTCGCAGGACAAGCTGCTCGCCACGCGAAACGATCTCAATGGCAGAGCCCTCACGCACGCCCCATTGCTCAGCAATGGACTTGGGAATGCGGACGGCTAGGCTACTGCCCCATTTGGAGATATGAGATTTCGTGCCCATGAGAACATCCTCCCTAGAGCGGTTCACCATTATCTGTAGCCACAATGCTGGAAGTAATGATGGCATTCGCGGGGAGAGAAGCCCGTCAAGG
>JAGWBB010000082.1:0-1063 GCA_021296095.1 Desulfurellaceae bacterium
GCGGGCCATCAGCCTCTCCTTGTCCTTGACCTTACCCCCATTCTACCTTATCAGACAGGTTTTTGAGACCGCTTCTAGAGATAGGATCATCTCGGCCGTATGGACCGGAGGAATGCATCAAACCAAACGCATGGCCCATCTCGTGGGCCACAATACCGTGATAGTTGTCTTCAGCATGGCTTGGATGTATCCACGTGACACCCCAGAATCGCGGCTGTCCATCCAGCGTCAGCCGACGGCTGCCCCCCCTAGACCAAGCTCTATCAGCATCACTATGATTAAAGACCAAGTTGATCCCATCAAAGTCGGGGAAGAACACAGTCGCATCCGCGACGGCCGTGCAGTCTTCTACTGCTCTATCGAGCCTAAAATCTTCAATGCCGCGCTCATTTATGGAGAGGTAATACGAACGGGGCTGGGGCAGGTTGTGCCAACCTACCACCCTGCTCCCAGCCAGGTCGGAGATGTTTCCGTCTGAGACTTCGTTCCAATAATGGCCCAGGCCGGGATAGGCCATCCCCATGAGCTTCTCATAGTGACTGACTGGATGCGGAGTGATATGCGTGGCATCGGCAAAGCGGCATAAAATCGTCACCCACGCCTGGGAGCCCGTCACCGCAGTCCGGAGAGGTGATGCGAGCGGGGCGGGCTCATCTGGAGACGCTCCCGGCAGGGCCGACGACGGGGCCGCAGCCAGCTCGATGGAGCTGACGCGGAACGGCGCTGGACCGTCAGGCTCGCTCTGCTCCCACTCTCCCACCACCGTCACTCGTTGTCGGTTTAAGGCTACCGGACCGCCGAGTGGCCGTATGAGTTTGACATCAATCAGCAGTTCATACCGCTCACCCGAGTCCTCGGTTAGAAAGTAGGTCGTCTCGGATGTCAGGCCGGCCTCGGACGGATAATCGGCAACGATAAAGGTGAACCAGCCGGTGAGGGGCTGCGGCTGGGCTGTAGCCGGTGGAGCAGAAGCCACCCACGCCCCGAGCAGGAACAGGACGACATAGCTCTTTACGCTTCCAAACAGTGCGCTTCTCATCTTTTCCCTTTTGCAAAGCACTAG
>JAGWBB010000082.1:1118-12797 GCA_021296095.1 Desulfurellaceae bacterium
TAGGGGAAGCGGCGCCTCCAGCGCTCAGCTTTTACACTCTCCCCCCTTCAGTTCACTTCCCCTACTCGCCTCGACGGTTCAACTCGAATGAGGACAGCGCCCTTCCCTGTCCACCACCCGCTCCAGGCTCTCGACGCTCGCCCAGCTGACCATATCGTCCCGTCCGGTCGGCTTTGCCCGCCGGAAATACATCACCCGGCGCTTGTTGCACACCACGTCCATGCGCGGACCGACCGGACAGCCCGACTGACAGTCGGTCTCGTGGACGGCGACCGTGGCGGCGAGCTGGCGAGCCGCCACCACGGATCGGACTGCGGCCAGCAGGCCGGGGCCGTTATACGAGCGGGTCTGGTGATCGGCGCTGTACAGTTTGACCTGCATGGACTTGGCGCTGCACTTGCTTTTCGTGCAGATGTAGATATCAAGCCTGTCCATGGACCCACACATGGAGCCACACTATGAGGAAGGACCGCCATGAACGCAACCGAGCTGATGGAATACCGCCGTGCCACCATCCCGGTTTTCAACGACAACACGATGAAGCTGGGGGTGTTCGGGTCAAACTGCAGCAACGGCTGTACGATTACGCACGCGGAAACGACCTACGAGGCGACCTACGAGCATACCCTGGCGATTGCCCAGCAGGCCGACCGGCTCGGTTTTGAACTCCTGGTACCGGTCGGCCGCTGGCGGGGCTTTGGCGGCTCGACCGATTTTAACGGCACCTCTATCGTGACCTACACCAGGGCGGCCGCCCTGGCCGCCCGGACCGAGCACATCATGCTGTTTTCGACCTCGCACGCGCCGACCATCCACCCCATTGTGGCCGCCAAACAGGGGGCGACGATTGACCATATCTCCAACGGGCGCTGGGGTCTGAACATCGTGTGCGGCTGGTTTACGCCCGAAATGGAGATGTTCGGCGCCACACAGATGGATCACGCCGAGCGCTACCGCTATGCCGGGGAGTGGATTCAGGTCATCAAACGGATGTGGACCGAGCAGGGCTTTGATCACCACGGCGAGTTTTTTCAGGTCAAGGACGGCTACCTGCTGCCTAAACCCGTCCAGCAGCCCTACCCCACGCTGATCAACGCCGGCTTCTCGCCGGCCGGCAAGGACTTTGCCGCCCGCGAGGTCGATTTCAATTTCATGGCGGTCGATACGCTCGAAAACGGCAAGGCCATCACCACCGAGATCAAACAGCTGGCCCGTCAATATCAGCGCCAGATCGGGATCATGACCTATGGCCTAGTGGTGTGCTGCGATACCGAAAAAGAAGCCCACCAGAAGTATCGCTACATTGTTGAAAAGGGCGACTGGGAAGCGGCCCGGACGATTCTGGGGCTGCTGGGCATTGAGAGCGAGTCCTTCTCCGAGCAGCACCGAACCGAGTTTGCCGAGCGCTTCATCGCCGGGTGGGGCGGCTATCCGCTGGTTGGCACCCCCGAACAGGTGGTCGACGAGCTGTGTAAACTGTCCCGGATCGGCCTGGAGGGCATCATTCTGAGCTGGCTCGACTATAACGAAGAGATGCGCTACTTCGGCGAAAAGGTGCTGCCGCTGATGCGCCAAGCCGGGCTCCGCCAGTAGCCCGGCGGTCGGGAATGTCTCCGTTCCCAAAGGGCGAGGGTAAAAAAGCCCCTCTCCCAGCGGGAGAGGGGTTGGGGTGAGGGCTCTCCGGGCAGCCCGTCGGCGGACGCTGTAATTTGCATCACACGTCCTCAAAGGGAGAGGGAACAGACCGGCTTCCGCCTACTCCATTCTGTACAGCTTGATCGCGTTATCGGCCACGATCTTCTGGGTGACATGCTCGGGGACATTGGCGAAGTCCTTCTCAATCACCGCCTGCGACTCGGGCCAGGTCGAGTCGGTATGCGGGAAGTCGGAGGCCCACATGTAATTATCCTCGCCAAAATACTCCCAGGTCGAGGGACCGATGGGGTCGTCCTGGAAGGTCGCGTACAGCTGACGCCGGATGTACTCGCTGGGCGCCATGGGCAGGGAGTCTCTGTCAAAATAGCGGAACTTCTCCCAGGCGTGGTCGGCCCGGTACATGTAGTGCGGCAGCCAGCCGGTGTCATTCTCGGCCGACACGATCAGCAGCTTGGGAAAGCGCTCCAGAACGCCGCCCAGGATGATATCCGTAATCGACTCCTGGACCTCGTGGATCAGCCGCATGTACACGCTCTGGCGGCCGGCCCGGACCACGTTGGCGGGCGGCCGCTGGCCGGTATTTTTCTTTTCCCTGTTGCCTTTTTTGCTGGTCACGACATGCAGGCTGATCGGCATGTGCAGCTCTTGGGCCGCAGCCCAGAAGGGATCGTACTCGGGGCTGCTGTACGGCTTTTCGCGCGGTGGCGACCCCCAGACCATGACCCCCCGCATGCCGTTCTTGGCTCCCCGCTCAAGCTCTTGGACGCCGGCCTGGATGTCTTCGAGCGAAATCAACGAGATGCCAAACAGGCGTTTCGGGTCATGGCTGCAGAACTCGCTCAGCCAGTCGTTATAGGACCGAAAACACGCCTGCTGAAACTCGGCATCGTCCAGACCGAACAGCGACATACCTAGGGTGGTGTACAAGACCTCGGCCTCAACCCCGTCAATGTCCTGGTCCTTGATCCGCTCGGCCGGATCCCAGCCGCTCGGCCGGGCGCCCTCGTAGCCCTTTTCCCAGGCTTTGGGCAGATCTTCGGGTTTGTTGCCTGCGGCAAAGCCACCCGCGACCGGAAACGGCCGTAAGCCCTCGACACAGAAAAAATGGCCTTTCTTCCCGTTATAGCCCTCGACAACGCGGGGCGCCCGATCCCGATATTTTGCGTCCAGGCGGGTCTGCCACAGGTCGGCCGGCTCCATCATATGCGAATCCGCAGATACCACACGCATGCGTCTGCCTCCTTAGTTATGAATGTCTGCGAGGATAGTCAGACCCGGGGGCGCAGCCCTCACGGTCTTGGCGCCCATTGTCTGCCCAGCTCTTGCGGTTTGTCAAGGAGCCGATAGGCTGAGGCAATACAAGGAGGAAGCGCATGGATTTTGGTCTGTTGATGCCTTTTCACAACCCGGCCCGCTGGGCGCGGCCGTTTCCGGAGCTGTACCAGGAGCAGCTCGACCACATCGTCGCGGCCGAGCAGCTTGGCTACGATACGATCTGGCTGACCGAACACCATTTCGATCAAGACGGCTGGTCGCCCGCGCTGCTGCCGCTGGCCGCCGGGATTGCCACCCGCACGCAACGGATTCGGATCGGGACCTGCATTCTGATCCTGCCGTTTCAGAACGCCCTGCGCGTGGCCGAGGACGCGACTACGGTTGATATCCTGTCGAACGGCCGTTTCGATCTGGGCGTCGGCAAGGGCTACCGGGTCAACGAGTTTACCGGCTTTGGTATCGACCGTCGGACTCGTGACGCCCAACTCGAAGAGGGGCTGGAGGTCATTCAAAAAGCCTGGACCGAGCAGACCTTCTCGCATGACGGGGCCTATTATCAGCTCCAGGATGTCGAGTTGACCCCGCGCCCTGTGCAAACGCCTCACCCCCCGATCTGGATCGGCGCCCGGGGCAAGCGCGCGGTGGAACGCGCCGCCCGGATGGGCTTTCACCTGATCGGCACCGGCGAGGTCGAACAGCAGCGCGCCTATGACCGGGAGCTTGAGCGCCAGGGACGGAACCCCGCAGCCTACCACCTGTGTCAGCTGCGCTGGGTGTATGTCGCCGCCAGCCGGGACCAGGCCTGGAGCGAGGTCGGCGAACATCTGTACCACCTGTTCAGCTCGACCTTTCCGCTGCTGAAAAAGGCCGGCGATCTGCCCGCCGACAGGGCCATGGCCGAACTCCCCAGTCTGGAACAGCTGCGCAACGTTGACCCGACCATTCCGGGCGGCGCGCCGATTGTGGGCACGCCGGATGACTGCATCCGGGCAATTGAACGCTACCAGCAGGAAACCCGGGTGAGCCATCTGGCCATGGGCATGCACCTGCCCGGCCTGGCGCCCGAAAAAGTGCTGGCCAGCCTCGAACTGTTCGCCCGCCAGGTCATGCCCCGATTCCGGTAAGACAAAGTGAACACTCATTCAGCCTGCCCGCTCAACGCCCTTGCTGGGAGGGGGAAAATATGCGATGGAGGAGCAGATGTTTTCGGTCGAGGATTCTGTTGGACAGAACGCTTGACATTTGACCCAGGGGTGAGTATGCCGGGGACAAGGCATTCTCGAAACAATATCTTACCTATATCTTACCTAAGGAGGGTAGCTATGCCGCAGTTTGACACTATCGTGAAAGGCGGAACCGTTGTCGATGGGACGAAGGTTCCGCGGTACCAGGCCGACATCGGGATCAAAGACGGCAAGATCGCCGAGATTGGCAAGCTGAACGCCAGCGATGCCAAGAAGGTTATCGACGCCAATGGCCTGATTGTGGCCCCGGGCTTCATTGATCTCCACACCCACTACGATGCCCAGTTGCACTGGGACCCGTACTGCACAATCGGCAGCTGGCACGGTGTGACCACCGTCACCATCGGCAACTGCGGCTTCGGCTTCGCTCCGCTGCGTCCGCAAGACGCCGACCGGGCCATGCTCGCCCTGTCCCGGACGGAAGCCATCCCTCTGGAACCCATGCGGGTGTCGATGAAGGTCGACTGGGAAACCTTCCCCCAATACATGGACCGTCTGTCCCGCATGCCGCTGGGCGTCAACGTCTCCCATCTGTTCCCGATTGCGCCGGCCGTGGCGTATGTGATGGGCGGTTTCGACGACGCCAAGAAGCGCTTCCCCAACAAGCAGGAGATGGACACCATCGTCGGCCATTACAAAGAGGCGGTGCAGGCCGGAGCGGCCGGTTGGTCGGCCCAGCGCCTGGTGCCCGAAGGCCGGGCCTCGGTGCAGCGCGACTACGACGGCACGCCGATGATCACCGACATTCTGCCCGACGAGTTCTACCTCGACATGGCCAAAGCCATGAACGATGTGGGCCAGGGCTGCATCCAGTTCACCCAGTCGGGCGCCGCTGAGAGTTCCTTCGGCGTTGAGGACGACTTCAAATTCCTGGAAAAGATGACCAAGGCAGCCGGCCGGCCGCTGCTGTACAACGCCATCGTGATCAGTGACAAGCATCCCGAGTCGCACAAAGCCCAGCTCGACTGGGTCAACGCCGCCAACGAGCGCGGTGCCCGCGTCTTCGGTCAGGCCGTCACCGCCCGTGCTCCGGTTCGGATGACGCTGGAAGACTGGAACCTGTTTGACAGCGTTCCGGCCTGGAAAGAAGCCACGATCGGCACGGTTGAAGAGCGCAAAGCCAAGCTGTCCAAGCCTGAACTCCGCGCCGAAATGCGCGCCGACTACGACGACGGCGGCATGGAGACCTTAGACGTGATCTTCGGGGGGTTTGAAACGTACATCGCCCGCAAAGTCAAGGATCGCGACCTCAAGCTGAAATACGAAGGCATGTCGGTGAAGCAGATCGCCGAGGCCGAAGGCAAGCACGTCATCGACGCCATGCTTGATCTGTCGGTGGCGGACAACCTGCAGACCGAGTGGGCTGGTTCAGTCGCCAATTCGAAGGTTGAGGGCTACAAAGAACTGATGAGTTCACCGTACAGCCTACCGGGTGTCTCGGATGGTGGTGCCCACGTGAAGTTCATCACCCCGGCGATCTATCCGACTGAAGTGCTGTCCTGGCTCGTCCGTGAGACCGGCACCCTGTCGCTGGAAGAAGCCCATTTTCGCCTGAGCGGCATGTCGGCCTGGGCGGCTGGCCTCAAGGATCGCGGTACGCTGCGTCCGGGTATGGCTGCCGACATCGTGATCTACGATAGCGACACGGTCGCTGCGGCTGAAAGCGAAATCGTGCATGACCTGCCGGCCAACGAGTGGCGGCGTGTCCAGCGGGCCGAGGGCTACAAGCACATCATGGTCAACGGCGAAGTGACCTTCGAAGACGGCCAGTGCTCGGGTGCCACCTCGGGTGCGCTGTTGTACAACGGCGCGGCTCGTTAGGCTGACCCAAGCGTAACGATCAGCCTTCTCCTGAGGACTGATCGTTCATTCAAGAGGGCGGCAGGGCATACGTCCTGCCGCCCTTTATTTTTTTGGCTCATAAAGCCTTGACATTCGATGCAAGTGCGAGTAGGCCGAGAACTAAGGCATTCTCAGTACACCAAAGAAGGAGGGTAGCTATGCCACAGTTTGACACTATCGTGAAGGGCGGAACCGTTGTCGACGGAACACGGGTCCCGCGCTATCAGGGCGATATCGGCATCAAGAACGGGAAGATCGCCGAAATCGGGAAACTCAACAACAACGACGCGACCAAGGTGGTCGACGCCGACGGACTCGTTGTGGCCCCTGGCTTCGTCGACCTCCACACCCACTACGATGCGCAGCTGCACTGGGACCCCTATCTGAGCATCTCCAGCTGGCACGGGGTGACCTCGCTGACCATCGGCAACTGCGGCTTTGGCTTCGCTCCCCTGCGCCAAAAAGATGCCGACCGCGCCATGCTGGCCCTGTCGCGCACCGAGGCGATTCCGCTGGAACCCATGCGGGTGTCGATGAAGGTCGATTGGGAAACCTTCCCGCAATACATGGACCGCGTCTCGCGCATGCCGCTGGGCGTCAATGTCTCGCACCTGTTCCCGATTTCGCCGGCGGTGGCGTATGTGATGGGCGGCTTCGACGACGCCAAGAAGCGCTTCCCCAACAAAAGCGAGATGGACACCATCATCGGCCACTACAAGGAAGCGGTGAAGGCCGGAGCGGCTGGCTGGTCGGCTCAGCGGCTGGTGCCTGAGAGCCGGACATCGGTCCAGCGTGACTACGACGGCACGCCGATGATCACCGACATTCTGCCGGATGAGTTCTACCACTCCATGGCCAAGGCGATGGGTGAGCTGGGAGAAGGCTGCATTCAGTTTACCCAGTCAGGCGCGAACGAACACACCTTTGGCATTGAGGAAGACTTCAAATTCCTGGAAAAGATGACCAAGGCTGCCGGTCGTCCGCTGTTGTACAACGCGATTCTGATCAGCGACAAGCATCCCGAATCGCACAAGGCACAGCTCGACTGGGTCCAGGCCGCCAATGAGCGTGGCGTGCGGATCTTCGGCCAGGCGGCAACCGTTCGGGCGCCGGTCCGGATGACGCTGGAAGACTGGAACCTGTTTGACAGCGTTCCGGCCTGGAAGGAAGCCACACTGGGCACCACCGAGGAGCGCAAAGCCAAGCTGTCCAAGCCCGAGCTGCGCAGAGAGATGCGCGAAGACTACGACGGCGGCGGCATGGACACCCTGAATGTCATCCTGGGCGAGTTCCCCAAGTACATCGCCCGCAAAGTCCACAACCGTGACCTCAAGCTCCAGTACGAGGGGCTGTCGGTTGAGCAGATTGCCGAGAAGGAAGGCAAGCACGTCATCGACGCGATGCTGGATCTGTCGGTCGCCGACGACCTGCGCACCGAGTGGGCCGGCCCGATCGCCAACGGCGACATCGAGGGCTACAAAGAGCTGATGAACTCGCAGTACACCCTGCCCGGCGTGTCGGACGGTGGCGCCCACGTGAAGTTCGTCACCCCTGGTATCTTCCCGACCGAAGTGCTGGCCTGGCTGGTCCGCGAGCAAGGCGTGCTGAGTCTGGAAGAGGCGCATTTCCGCCTGAGCGGTCTGACATCCTGGGCGGCCGGCTTCAAGGACCGCGGCACCCTGCGGCCGGGTCTGGCGGCCGATATCGTGGTCTACGACCCCGACACGGTCAAAGCCCTGCCGAGCGAAATCGTCCACGACCTGCCGGCCAACGAGTGGCGGCGAGTGCAGAAGGCCGAGGGCTATAAGCACATCATGGTCAACGGTGAAGTGACCTTCAACGACGGCCAGTGCTCCGGCGCCACCCCGGGTACCCTGCTGCGTAACGGCGCGGCCCGCTAGGCGCGCTCCTGCTGACCGTGAGGTTCCCATAGCAAGCGGGGAATCGGAGGATACGCCTCCGGTTCCCCGCTTTTTTTGGGCGTGCCCTGTGTTAGATGCTGGCAGCATCCCTGTCAGATCAAAGGAAGGAGAACCAATGCCAGACACTCTTACCTATGTTTCTGCCGATGGCCATGTGGTTGAACCGGCCGACCTGTGGACCACCCGCATGGATCGCAGGTTCCGCGACCGGGCGCCGCGCGTCGAGTCACGCGAAGACGCCGATTACTACATTATTGAGGGTGTAAGCGAGTTTCCGGTCGGACTCGAAGGGGTCACGATCGAGGAAAAAATTCAGGGTCAGGTGACGACGCCAAAGGGCCGCCGCCACGCCGAAACGCGACCCGGTGCGTGGGACCCGCAGCCCCGCCTGGCCGATCAGGAGCGCGACCACCTGCGCGCGGAAGTCATTTATCCGGGTGGCTTCGGTCTCCAGTTCTTCCATATTCACGACGCCGACTACCAGCGCGCCGCCATCAAGGTCTATAACGACTGGCTGAGCGAATTCTGCGCGGCCGCCCCGGACCGGCTACTGGGCTCGGCCCTGCTGCCGACGCGGGGGCCGATCGAGTGGACCGTCGAAGAAGCCGAGCGGGTGGCCACACTCAAGGGCATCAGCTCCTTCCTCATTCCGGCCGAGGTCGAGCGCTCCTACGGCCAGTCCGAATACAACCGCATGTGGGAAAGCCTCCAGGACATCGGTTTCCCGGTAGCGACCCACTCCGGGACCGGGACCGAAGAATCCATTTTTGCCAAGATTGACCGCATCGGTATGGGCATGGGCGTGACCGACAACAAGGTCTTTCAGCCCATGCGGGCGATGGCCGATCTGATCTGGGGCGCCGTGCCCGAGCGTTACCCCAAGCTCCGCTTTGTGATTGTCGAGGGCGGCATCGGCTGGGTCGCCTCGCTGCTCGGCTTCATGGACCACTGGTGGAACGACCACCATCGGTGGATGGAGCCCAAGCTGAGTGAGCCGCCCAGCACGTATTTCAAGCGCCAGTTCTGGGCCACCTTTGAAGACGACCGGGCGGGTATTCTGACCCGTGAGCTGGTCGGGGTGGATCGGCTCATGTGGGGCTCGGACTACCCCCACACCGAGGGCACCTTTCCCTACTCGCAGGAGCAGATCATGCGCGACTTCATGGGCGTGCCCGAGGCCGAAGTCGATCTGATGGTCCGGGGCAACGCGGCCAAGCTGTACGGCCTGGGCGGCTGAGGCGCCCCATCCGGCTTCCTCCTTGCCCGTTAGCGGTAGGGGCGGGTTTCAAACCCGCCCCTACGATCTTCCGCCCAGGCTACTATCACAGCCCGATCACTTCGAGAAGCTTCCGCAGTGTCCTAACCGATCTTCGGGAGACCGCCCAGCACCCCAGAGCGGTACTTGGGATAGAGCCGCGTGTCACGCCGCAGACCGCTCACGTCCTGGGCGGCGTATAAGCGGGTTGCGCTGTCCGGGCCTTTTTCAACAATAAAGAGTTCTTCCTTCTCCAGATCGTCAAGCAGGCCGACATTGTGGGCAGAGACAATGAGCTGTGCGTTGTGTGGATTGGTCTCAGGACTGTGGAACCAGTGAATGATCTCGCTGACAATATCCACATGCAAAGAGCCATCAACATCATCGAGGATGAGCAGACCGCCAGCCTCAAGAGTCATGTGGATTTGAGGCAGAGCGTGGAACAAACAGAAGGTGCCCGTAGACTCGGACATTAAAGGCACCTCGCGGTCAAGGCCGTGATGACGAAAGAACGCCTCCATCTCGCCACCGTCGCTCCTGATAAGCACGTCATGGATTGCGAGGTCACTGCGCTGCATTTGTTGCTTCATCCAGCTTTTCGCCTTGCTGTTCCGCTCAAAAAAATCCAGGACCAGTTCGGTATCCGGCTGCCAGGTCTCCTCATCAGAGTCTTCAATTGGCGAGAAATCCCCTCTCTGCGTTTCAACTATACGCATAGCCAAAGGAACATTGAGCGCCGCAAACGCAGTAATGACAGAGGTATCTTTCCGAACCGCATCCAAGCGGGCATCTTTTGGTTTCAACCCAAATTCGGGAGAGGTGTAGATGGTCTCCCCGGGCGCGCCACGTTCAAAGAGCCGTTTAGGACGACCTTTCGGAAAATGGAACAAGGCTTCGCGGAGAATGACAGGATGCCGCTCGGACGGAACGTGTTCTATTGAGAGTTCGTAGCGGAACAAGTCCCGCGCTCCGCCTAATTGTAACCAGTCAGCATCAAATTCCAGGCGAAAGCGTGTCGGCTCTTTTGCGGCCTTGTTTGACCAGAAAGGAAGAACACGTTTCATTCTCGCTTGTGACGCCGACAAATCGGGGCCAAAGGCAATACGAGTCAGATCCAGCAGCGCCCGAAGAAGGGTCGTCTTGCCCGAGCCGTTCGGCCCCATGATGACGGCCACAGTCGGAAGCCGAACGGCGGGTTTGGCCTGACAAGGCCGAAAACGCGGCAAGTCGGGCGCTGTGCCGGGGATGCGTAAATCAAGGACGACTTCCTCGTATATCGAACGATAATTCGACACAGAAAGTTCGTGAATCGTGAGTTCCATAGCGCTATCTCAACATTTTTTCGTCATAACTACAATAAGATATATCAAGAAACCTGATTCAGAAATTTAATTGAGTATCTACGTTCCGATCCGATACCGTCATGCAGCTTCGCACGCTCTGTGTATTTGGAGTTCTCAAACTGTGTGGGCCGCAGCTCAAGCGTTTGACACCGCACACCACCTTGGGTATGACTCAGCCCGGACAGAGAAAGGACAGCCATGTCAGACATACTCACCGATGGCTATGTGTCGGCCGACGGCCATGTGGTCGAACCGGCCGACCTGTGGACCACCCGCATGGATCGCAGGTTCCGCGACCGGGCGCCGCGCATCGAGTCTCGTCCCGAAGCCGACTACTACGTAATTGACGGTCTGGCGCCATTTGCCGTGGGGCTCGAAGGCGTGACCATGGAGGACAAGATTGCCGGCGAGATCACGACGGTTGTCGGCCACCGGCACGCCGAGACCCGCCCCGGCGCCTGGGACCCCCAGGCCCGCCTGGCCGACCAACAGCTCGACCACTTGCGCGCCGAGATGCTCTACCCCGGCGCTTTCGGTCTCCAGTTCTGGACGATTACCGATGCCGAGTATCAACGCGAGTGCTTCCGGGTCTACAACGACTGGCTGAGCGAGTTCTGTGCGGCCGCCCCGGACCGTTTGCTCGGCGCGGGCCTGCTGCCGTTCCGAGGGCCGATTGCATGGGCGTGCGAGGAAGCCCGACGGGCGGCCGACACGGGCCTGCGCTCGCTGTCCATCCCGGCCGATATCGCCGACCAATCCTACGCCGACCCGGAGTTCATCCCGCTGTGGGAAACCCTCCAGGACCTCGGCCTGCCGGTGTCGATTCACTCCGGGACCACTACCGGCGAGCCGTTTGCGACCAAGTTTGAGCGGATCGGTATGGGCATGGGGATTGTCAACACCAAGATCAGCCTGCCGATGAACGTCCTGGCCGGCCTGATCTGGGGTGCGGTGCCTCAACGCTATCCCCGGCTCCGGTTTGTCATTGTTGAGGGCGGCATCGGCTGGATCGCCTCGCTGCTGGGTCTGATGGACCACTGGTGGACGGACCACTACCGGTGGATGGAACCCAAGCTGAATGAGCTGCCGAGCAGCTATTTCAGGCGCCAGTTCTGGGCCACCTTTGAAGACGACCGGGCCGG
>JAGWBB010000082.1:12968-17166 GCA_021296095.1 Desulfurellaceae bacterium
CACACCATGACAACACCCATCACAGGCGGATATGTCTCGGCTGACGGCCATGTGGTCGAACCGGCCGATCTGTGGACCAGCCGTATGGACAAGCGTTTTCGCGACCGGGCGCCCCACGTCGAATCCCGCCCGGAGGGCGATTACTACATCATTGACGGTCTCAATCCGCTGCCGGTCGGGCTCGAAGGCGTAACCATGGAAGACAAGCTCGCCGGCAAGGTCACCAAATTCATCGGCCGCCACGCCGAGACCCGACCGGGGGCCAACGATCCTCAGGCGCGTCTGGCCGACCAGGATATGGATCACCTGCGGGCCGAGGTCATTTATCCCGGCGCGGGCCTGTTTCTGAGTGTAGCGCCCGACCCCGACTATCAGCGCGAGTGCTTCCGGGTCTATAACGACTGGCTGAGCGAGTTCTGTGCGGCCGCCCCGGACCGCCTCCTGGGGGTGGGTCTGCTGCCGATGCGGGGACCGGTCGAGTGGGCAATCGAAGAAGCTCAACGGGTCGCTACAAAGGGCCTGCGCTCGGTGTCCATCCCGTGTGAGATAGCCGGCAGCCCGTATCGCGACCCGGGCTACGATCCGCTGTGGGCCGCCCTGCAAGAGCTGGGCGTGCCCGTTTCCCTGCACGTCGGGACCGATGAAGCCTTTTATACCAAGGCCGACCGCCTGGGGCTCGGGGTGGCCTTTGTGGACAGTAAGATCTGTTCGATGGAGCGGGCCATGGCCGGCCTGATCTGGGGCGCCGTGGCCAAGCGCTACCCCAAACTGCGCTTTGTCCTGGCCGAGGGCGGCGTTGGCTGGCTGGCGTCCGTGCTGCGGACCATGGATCACTATTGGTCGGATCACCAGCACTGGATGGAGCCCAAGACCGACGAGCTGCCCAGCACCTATTTCAAGCGCCAGTTCTGGGCCACCTTTGAGGACGACCGGGCCGGCATTCTGACCCGCGAGCTGGTCGGGGTGGATCGCCTGCTGTGGGGCTCGGACTATCCCCACACCGAGGGGACCTTCCCGTATTCCCAGGAACAGGTCACGAACGATTTTCTCGGCGTGCCGGAAGGCGAGGTCTACCAGATGGTGGCCGGCAACGCAGCCAAGCTGTACGAGCTGGACGCCTAGCGCGGTTCACCGTCTGCTCAGACGGCCCAGCCTGCGGACAACACCTCGGCCTGTTCCAGCACGGTTCGTGTCGCCCGTTCCTGTTTGTCGGGCGGATAACCGTGCTTACGCAGAATGCGCTTGACCAGCCGGCGCAGGTTGGCGCGAACATTCTCGCGTAGCGTCCAGTTAATGGTCACGTTGTCACGCACGGTTTTCACCAACTCACGGGCGATATCGCGCAAGGTTTCGTCGCCGAGCACCTGGACCGCGCTGTCATTCGTTTCAAGCGCGTCGTAGAACGCGACCTCGTCTCCGACAGGCCGAGTTTTTCGCCGCGCGCGCCTGCCTCGCGTAACTCCTGGGCAAGCTGGATCAGCTCTTCAAGCACCTGCGCGGCTTCAACGGCCCGGTTCTGATAGCGACGCAGGGTGTGTTCCAGCATCTCGGCGAACGACCGCGCTTGGACAAGGTTTTTCCGACGGCGGACAGCGAGTTCGCCTTTCAGCAATTTCTGCAACAGTTCGACCGCAAGGTTGCGCTGCGGCATGTCCCGCACCTCGGCCAGGAATTCGTCCG
Source organism: Desulfurellaceae bacterium (assembly GCA_021296095.1). Lineage (NCBI taxonomy): Bacteria > Pseudomonadati > Campylobacterota > Desulfurellia > Desulfurellales > Desulfurellaceae > Desulfurellaceae bacterium. The sequence goes on from JAGWBB010000082.1 coordinate 14,649, forward strand.
ACAGAACCGAGATATCGGGTTTCTTCAGCCCGGCGGCGGAGAAGATGTCGAGCACTCCTTCCGAGACGACCGCGCGCGAAACGATCTGAAGCACCGCATGATCCAACTCTTCCTCTGGACGGGTATCGCCAGACGCCCGTTTGGCAAGCACCGCCCGGACAGCCTGAAAGAACGCCACCTCGTCCCGAATGTGCAGTGCGGCTTCATGCGGGACAGCCAGGGCAAATGCCTGAGACAGCTCTCGCACCGCAGCCAGGTAACGATCCTTGCCGTTCTCCTGGGCCAGGATGTGTTCCTGCGCGGCCGGCAGCAGGGACAGCCGTTCCGCCGCTGCACCGCTGATCCACTGCGAGCGGTCAAAGCCGTGGAGCAGGTCGCAACAGACCTCATATCTCTCCAGCATCACTCCCACCGCCCGCTCCTGGTTGAATACGGTTCCCCCGGTGCCACCGCTCTCGGTATAGGTTGCCAATGCGCGTTTCAGTTCATGTGCCAGCCCCAGATAATCCACCACCAGCCCGCCCGGCTTGTCCTGGAACACCCGGTTGACCCGAGCAATAGCCTGCATCAGACCGTGGCCGCGCATGGGCTTGTCCACATACATGGTGTGCAGGCTCGGCGCGTCAAAGCCGGTCAGCCACATATCGCGCACCAGCACCAGGCGCAGCGGGTCGCCGGGATTGCGAAAGCGTTTTGCCAGCGCCTCGCGCTGCGGCTTGGTGCGAATATGCGGCTGCCAATCGGGCGGGTCGGATGCCGAACCGGTCATCACGACTTTAATCCACCCTTTGTCGTCTTCCTGCTGATGCCAGTCCGGGCGCAGCCGCACCAGCTCACGGTACAGCTCGATGCAAATGCGCCGGCTCATGCAGACGACCATGGCCTTGCCGTCGAGCGCTTCCAGGCGCTGCTCAAAGTGGTCAACAATATCCTGAGCGATGAGCTTCAGACGTTTTTCAGTGCCGACAAGCGCTTCGAGTTGCGCCCATTTGGTCTTGAGCTTTTCCTTGCGCCCGACCTCCTCGCCCTCGGTCGCGTCCTCAAAGTCGGGGTCAATCGTTGGCCGTTCGCTCTCGTTCAACGCCAGTTTGGCTAAGCGACTCTCGTAATAGATCGGCACGGTGGCCCTGTCCTCAACCGCGCGCTGAATATCGTAGATGCTGATGTAGTCGCCGAACACGGCTCGGGTGTTGGCGTCCTGCAACTCAATCGGCGTGCCGGTGAAACCGACAAACGAGGCATGCGGCAGGGCGTCCCGCATATGCCGCGCATAGCCGTCGATGAAGTCGTACTGGCTGCGGTGCGCCTCGTCGGCAATGACCACGATGTTGCGCCGCCCCGACAGCAACGGGTGCTGGTCACCTGACGCCTTCCTCCCTCTCCCGCTGGGAGAGGGCTGGGGTGAGGGTTGTGCCGAGGGCGGCATGAACTTCTGAATGGTGGTAAAGACCACACCACCTGACTCGACCGCCAGCTTGACGCGCAGGTCAGCCCGGCTTGCCGCCTGCATGGGCGGCTGGCGCAGCAGGTCACGGCAACGCGCAAACGTACCAAAGAGCTGGTCATCCAGATCGTTGCGGTCGGTCAGCACCACCACGGTCGGGTTCGCCATCGCCGGCTCACGGACGATGCGCCCGGCATAGAAGGCCATGGTCAGGCTCTTGCCCGACCCCTGGGTATGCCACACCACGCCGATACGCCGGTCGCCGGGCTCGCCGCCCGGCTTGCGGCCCGACTCATAGCGGCCAAACTGCTCGCCGGCCTGTCCTTCCGCCAACTCCAACTCCGCAGCCCGCAGGGTCTCGGTCACGGCAACCCTGACCGCGTGGAACTGGTGATAGCCGGCCATTTTCTTGACTAACGCCCCGCTGCCGTCATCCTCGAACACGATGAAGTCGCGGACCAGCGAAAGAAAGCGGCCCGGTGTGCATACGCCTTCGAGCATGACCTGCAATTGGGGCATGTACGGGTCGGCCAGGGTTTCGCCTGAGATCGTGCGCCAGGGCTTGAACCACTCTCGCCCGGCGGTCAGCGTGCCAATACGCGCCTCCACACCGTCCGAGACCAGCAGGGCTGCGTTCATGCTGAACAGCGTCGGTAGCTCGGCCTTATAGGTCTGGAGCTGCTGCCAGGCAGTCCAGATGGTCGCGTCTTCGTCCGCCGGGTTCTTGAGTTCGATCACTCCGAGCGGCAGGCCGTTGACGAACAGCACCACATCGGGCCGACGCTCGTGCTTGTTCTCGACCACGGTGAACTGATTGACCGCCAGCCAGTCGTTGTTGGCAGGATCGTCGAAGTCGATCACCCGCGCCTGCGCGCCGCGTACTGCCCCGTCGTTTGTGCGATACTCCACCGTCACACCATCTACGAGCAGACGGTGAAAGGCGCGGTTACGGGCTTCGAGCGTCGGCCCGTCCGGGTGGCTCAGCCTGCGAAAAGCATCGTCCAGGGCTTCGGTCGGCAGGCTGGGGTTGAGCCGGACGAGGGCATCGCGCAGCCGCCGTTCCAACACCACCGC
>JAGWBB010000083.1:0-1028 GCA_021296095.1 Desulfurellaceae bacterium
GAGATAGGGTGCCTGCATGGCCGTCTCGTGGGCATAACTCTCCGAGTACTTCAGAAAGTGCTGACCCAGCCGCAGCAGCTGGTCGTCCTGGCGGTCAAAGGCCACCATCCACAAGGTCCAGTAGGTTTCGGCGTCGATAAACACGATCTTGTGGCTGTAGGGATGATCCTCGCTCTTGGGGTCGATCAGCAGGACGTGGGAGTCGCGCACCTCCCAGCGCGCCTTGTTGGGCACCCACAGGTGGGGACCACCGGCCTCGGGGTTGGTGGCTACATTGATCGTCGCCAACACCTTCTTGCGCCCCAGGTAGGTCCAGAACCCATCATGTCTTCCGGGATCAGATCCATGCCCATCATCTCGCTGGTCCGCTCTGAGGCCAGAGTACGGCGCGGTTTGCGCTCGGAGGGCAAATACATCCAGCCACTGTCCTCTTTGTAGTGATCGACGTAGGTGATGGACAGGTTCTTGGCGCCGGTCATATCGCGGGGGGAGCGGAACTCCATCAACATCTTGCTGCGCACCTCTTCATAGCCTGGCACCAGGCAGTTTGCACCACGTGCATATTTGGCGTTGACCGAGGTAAACTCGAATTCGCGATCCAGCTGGCCGTGTTCGCTACGCGACCACGCGACCATCGGCATCACATAGTCGTCGGTCCCCGGCCGCCACAGCATGTTCCAGATGACCTTGACCGCAATCTGGGGGTCATCGGGGGCGATATCGGGAAACGGGAACCCGCCGCCCTTGAAATCGACCAGTACCCCCTGCTCATCCAGAAAGTAGCCGGGCACGACGTTTTGGCCCCACTCGGGTGGCGGCGGATACTCGCCCGTTGCGGCAATCTGCATCTCCATGTCGTCAAAGAAGTAATACTCCCAGGCCGACTGGGGGATGAAGGGTTCGAGGGCCTCCCGGTCGTGCAGGCCCAGGGTTTGGCCGGGCTCGAACGTCGGCGGGGCTTCCCGGTGGTGTTCGAGCCAGTTCACCATCGCTTGATAGCTCTGGTCTTCGGCGGCACGGGCCGCAGC
>JAGWBB010000083.1:1092-12381 GCA_021296095.1 Desulfurellaceae bacterium
TTCGTGCATGCGTTCCTCCTTGCGAAACACTCGGGAGTAGCCGGCAGCCTAGCAAGCCGGGGGGGGAAAGCATAGACCGGTTTGGTTTGAGAGGCCGGCCCGGGCTCAGGTCAGCCCCAGGGCGTGGAGCTTGTGGGCGGGAATCGTGCCGTCCGGCCGCCAGCTGCGGGCCTGATAATAGCTCTGAATCATGCCGCGCAGCTCGTCCGGGGTCAGCCCCACACCCGCGGCCGCCCCGTCCGGCAGCTTCTCGCTCAGCAGCCGGGGCGGCAGCCAATCGTCCTGCAATTGCCAGCCTTCACGGATGTTGAAGCACTTTTTCAGCGTGTTGATACGCTCTCCAACCCGACGCAGGTCCTGGTCGGACGCCGACCAGCCGGTGACATAATTGAGCAGCGTCGCCGCCTCCGGGTAGAAGTCGCTGAAGCATTTGCGCAGAAACTTGCACACGATCAGCGAGTCCAGGACTGCGGAAAAATCCTCGGCCGCAGCCACCAGCCCACCCCGCTTATCATCAACCCGTAAGCGGTCGACCTGTCCGGAAAAATCCGCCTCATACGCTCCGGACCGGTTATGGCATGCCCCACGCGGACTCACCGCCAATCCCAGGGCCATGGTCTTGAGGCTGCGCGGCTCATAGCCGGGCAGCTCCATACCCTTGACCTGCATGGCCCAGCGCGCGGCTTCCGGCCCCAGCTGTTGGGCGGCGCGCTTTGACCCCTCGGCCAGTAGCTCCCCCAGATCTCGGCGCTCACCAATCGCCGCAATCGTCGCCAACAGGGCCTCAGCCCGGCCAAAGCCCAGGCCGGCCGCCCGGGCCTGGGGAAACACACCCTTCTCGGCACACTCCATGGCCCAGGCAAGTGTGCCGCCGGTACTGATCGTATCCAAACCGTAGTGGTCACACAGGCCGGCCGCTTGCAGCACCACGTCGGGGTCTTCAATGCCACACAGCGGCCCGAGCGCAAAAAGCGTTTCATACTCGAGACGCTGTTCCACGCCGCTCGACGCCGTAAACAAACGCTCGCACCGAATCGTACACGACGCGCAGCCATGAGCCCGGCTGAAGGTATTGGCCAACAGCTGCTCACCGCTCAGGGCCTCGGCCTGGGCAAAGCTGGACTGCCGGAAATTCCGGGTCGGCAGGCTGCCCAGGCGGTTGAAGACCGACAGGTTGGCCACCGTGCCGATCTCCCGATATTTGGCGGTCAGCGGACCGAGGCTGTGGTGGCGCAGGGTCGTAGCCAGCGCCTCAACCCCGGCCGGGTCGGCCACCGCGGTTTTGCGTTGTCCGCGCAGGGCAATCGCCTTGAGATTTTTGGCTCCCATCACGGCTCCCACCCCACCCCGGCCGGCATGCCGGCCCTCATTGCTGATGGTGGCGAAGCGGACGCGATTTTCTCCGGCCGGACCGATCGCGGCCACCCGCGCCTCGGCGGTCTGGAGCGCCTCACGCACCCAGGTCTGCGTCTCCTGGGCACTCTTGCCCCACAGCCCGGCCGCCTCGCGGATCTCGACCTGCTCGTCCCGAATCCAGACCCAGACCGGCGCCTGAGCCTGACCGCTCACGATCAGCGCGTCCACGCCCAGGCGTTTCAACTCCAGGGCAAAAAAGCTCGACGACAGCGAGTCGGCAATCCCTCCGGTCAGCGGCGACTTGGTCACCACCGCCAGCTTGGCCGTGGTGGTCAGCCCGGTGCCGACCAGCGGCGCGCTGACAAAGATCAGCGGATTGTCCGCCTCAAGCGGCTCGACCCCCGGCGGCGCGTAGTCGTACAGCAGGCTCGTGCCAAGCCCGATGCCACCCAGAAAGGCTTGCAGACGCGATTCTTCCAGCGCGTGCCAGCTGGCGGTCCCGCGCGTGAGATCAATATGCACCAGGCGACCGTGAAATCCGTACATACTGCCTTTGTAGGAAATCGACAGCCAAAAAGAAAGAACGGGGCAGGCTTCTTCACTTTGACCTTTGCCTTTTCCCCCTTTTTCTCAGCCACCCGCGTCACTCGACACGATCAGCACGCTATCCCCCTCGCCCACCGGCGTCCGCATGTCCGTGATGAAGGCCTCGCCGTTCACATTACACGCAAAGCCCCGGCCCAGTCGCCGGGCGTCTTGGCTCAGCACCGACCCGCGCAGGGCCGGCAGGCGGTCGGCCAAGGCGGCCAGCACGGAGGCCAGGTCGGCCCCGGACGGGAGGCTCAGCGACACCACACCGGTCTTGGCCCGAAGTCGGGCGACCCCGAACAGCTCAACCGTACACCTCACACGCTGATGCAGGCTCGGCCACAGCTCCAGGGCAGCCTGATAGTCTTCAGGGCTGTTCAGATTGCGAAAGCTGTGGCCCTGGGGATCGAGCCGGCGGATTTCCTGGGGATCGACCCGCCGGGTCCGAACCGTGTCGTACAGCGCAACCGGTCGCAGCTGGCCGCGCGTAAGCTGGGCACGCAGCCGGGGAAGCAGGCTACGTCGGTATACGGCGTGCAGGGGCTGCAAGCGATCCTGCCAGACCGGAACCACAACATCGTAGTCGGTGCTGAGCGACACCAGCCACGCCACCAGCTCCAGATTCAGAAACGGGGCATCGCATGAGGTGACAAAACACACTGACCGGCGGGTGGCCTGCAAGCCGTAATAGATCCCCCCGACCGGGCCCTGGTGGGCGACCGTGTCGTGGACCAGGGTCACCGGCAGCTGCGGCAGATCTTGTCCCGGGGCGGCCACCACCACGATATCCGCAAAGCGGGCGGCCAGGCTGCGGACCGTGTGCGCGATCAGCGGCTCCCCACCAAACGGCAACAGAGCCTTGGTTCGCCCCATGCGGGAGCTTTTGCCCCCGGCCAGAATCAACGCCGAGGCGTCCAGCCGTGGTGTCTGGTTGTTCATGTTGTCGGCTCCGGGGTCTGGGCCGACTCGACCGGACGGCTGAGCGCCCGGAGCGAGAACGGAAGCAGGCTGTTGACTAGGCTCAAGACCAGCAGATACAGGCCCATCTCGGTCTGCAAGCGCAGCGGTGAGAACAGCCATACCAGCGCCGTTCCAAGGCTGACTGTGGCCAGCGCGATCAAGGCATAGCCCAACCCGTCCCAGCCCTCCGAAGCAGGGGCGGCGTCGGCCCGAGTGGCCAGGCTGGCCGGCAGCACGACCGCGCCCATAGCGGCCAGGATAACCGGCAGGGTATGGATATTGAGATCGATATTGGCCGCCCATAGCACGATCAGCATCACCGCCTGCGATAGTATAACAGCCAGGCTGAGCAGGCCGGCCGCGCGCAGACTGCCCAGGCCAAGCAGCCCGCCGCAAAACGCCAAGCCAAGCAGCCCGGCCAACAGATACCAGTAGGCCTGAGCCACCCCGGTATGGATGGCGGCCACCACCCCGAGCAAGCCGCCACCGAAACGGAATTCGACCGGGATACCCGTATTCGGCCCCTCAAAAGACCGGATGCGGGCCAGGCTGCGCTTTACCAACCCTGGAGAATAGTCCCGATAAAAGAGCGTTACCGCCGTGGTCCGGAAGTCGGTCGACAGAAAACGTTCGACCTCGCTTGGCGTGGTTGCCCCGGCCACAATGCGAAAGATGATCTGGCCGGTCGAGCTGATATCGTCGGGCAGCATCGCCCACTTGGGGATGTTTTCGTGGAACATGCGGGTGATCGCCTTCACAAAACCGGGCACGGCCACCGCTCCGCCGAACTGGCGGTCGGCGGCCATATGGAGCCGAAAGGCTTCGAGGACTTGCAGGGCGCCAAGATCGCGAAAACCGGCCTCACCCGGCGTGTGGGCGACCACGATCAGCTGATTGACACCGATGAAATCGCGGTTGAGCAGATCGAAGGCACGGCTGTAGGGATGGGCGGCCGGAAAAAGCCGACTGCCCAGCATCGACCGCCCGGCCTGGAGCTGCAGGGCGGCCAGCAGGCCGAAAAAGCCGAGCGCAATACAGCCCGTACGGATCAGCACCCGGGTCTGGCCGCTGCCGCGCAGGCGCGGCGTCACACGGGCGATCAGCGGCAGCTGTGCGGAACCGAGCAGGCCGGGCCGAAAGCCGGCCGACCAAACCGGCAGGACCAGCCACACCGACACCAGCAGGCCGACCAGCCAGCCCAGACCCAGCAGACCAAAGGTCTGAATGGCGGGAACGTCCGAGCCCCACACCAGCAGCCTCAGCGCCAGCCCGTCTATGATCAGGGCCGAACTGCACGGACGCCACAGCGCGCGGGCCGTGCGGACAACCGCCTCGGGCTGCTCATGGCTCGTCTGCCACTCGCTCGTCACCCGGCCGGTCCAGCCCAGCACCAGACACAGGCCACGGACGGCCAGCGGAAAAAGCATCAGCCAAGCCAGCGGTTCGAGCGAGCGCCCGGTCAGACCCGGCAGGCCGAAGGCGCACGCCGCAGCCAAGCCTGAGACGATCAGCACGCCGCCCAGCGTGTGCACCACCCCTGGCAGGATACCGCACCCCCCGGCCAGCAGGAGCGCAGCCAGGGCGCTGAATACCAGCACCAGCACCACGCGCGGCCCGGCCTCGCCCAACCAGCCGGCCAGGACGATATTGCCGGCAAAGGCGACCTCGGTGTTGGCATCGCGCTCCTGCGCGGCAAAGCGCCGCAGCCGGCTGAACACGTCTCGGGCATTCACCTCGGCGTCCCAAAAGCCGGCCCGGATGAGGGCGGTTTTATTATCCTCCGACACGTAGACGCCGCGGATACCCAGGTTGGTGTACACCGCGTTCTTGATCTGAGCCAGTTCCTGCGGGCTCTGGGGCTGGGTCGGGCTGCGGACGACCGGCAGAATGTTGATCATGCCGTCCCGGATTTTGATGTCGATGAGGCGACTATGGGTGAGCGACACGACCGCGTGCGGATTCACCCCCTTGGTCTCGAGCAGTCCGACCGTCAGGCGATGAATCTTGCCCAGCGTCTCGCTATTGTACAGGTCTCCGTCCCTGACCGAGACGAGCACGACCACGGCATTGGTCATCTGCAACATTTCGGGGAAGTCCTGATACAGACGGATATGGGGGTGCCCGGCGGGGTAATAGTCGGTCATGCTGACGCTCAGACTGAGCTGCCGGGCGGCGGACACTCCGCAGACCAGCACCGCCCCACCCGCCAGGACGGCCATCCACCGCCGGCGCAGCAGCAACCGACACCAGCGCTCTGCCCATCCGTATTCCGACACGCATCCCCTCCTGAAAAAGCGGACCGAGTATAGCACAGGTGCGCTGTCAGGGGCGAGAGAGACCATGCTCTCCCAGCCCTCCAAGACCCGTCAGTCGGAGATTTTGACTCGCCAGTTAAAAATGCAGACCAGCCTGTTGACAATTCTTTCTTGGGTAGTCTAAGAGGGGGCATTCTGGGGGCGCCGCATGGGCTGCCCCTGGGCGTCGCATAAGGGGAGGGATTCAGTCCATGATGAGGAATGCTTTTGCACTCCGACAGCTCCTGGGAGTCGCCTTGGCGGTAGCCCTGCTTGGCGGCTCTCCACGAGCCGTGAGCGCCCAACCGGTCGACCGTATCCGCGACCATATCTATGCCACCTTTCTGCTGAACACCGAAAAGGTCTGGGCGGTCGGCAGCTTTGGCTCCATCTATCACAGCGCCGACGGCGGCCGGCAGTGGCAGAAACAGGACAGCGGCTATATCGATCCCCTGTACGGGGTCAGTTTTGTCAGCGAGCAAGAGGGCTGGATTTCGGGCAAGTCGGGCCTCATCCTCCACACCACCGACGGCGGGAACACCTGGCAGCGCCAGACCACCGGCACAACCCACCATCTGTTCAACCTCACCTTTGTCGACGACCAGCGCGGTATTGCGGTCGGTGACTACGGCATCGTCTTGCAGACCACCGACGGCGGACAGAGCTGGACCGACCGCTCCCTGGGTGAGGATGTGTTTCTGTACGGGGTCAGCATGCATCCCTCGGGCAAAGTCTGGGTCGCCGGCGAAATGGGCGTTATCCTGGTCAGCGAAGACGGCGGAACGACCTGGACCAGGAGAGAAACCGGCTCCGAGAGTTCGCTCTTGGGCGTGGGGTTTGTTGACGAAAACAGGGTGTGCGCCGTCGGCATGGACGGCACAATCGTCCAGAGCAGCGATAGCGGCCAGACTTGGCAGCGCTACGAGAGCCCGGTCCAGACCGCGCTGTACAACCTGGCCCTCAACGGCCAGACCGGCTGGGCGGTCGGCGACGAGGGGGTCGTTCTGCACTCGACCGACGGCGGCCAGAACTGGAAGTTGTTTGAGGCGCCCGAGGAACTGGCCCTGTACTGGATGATGGGTCTGTCGCTCAGCCCGTCCGATTCCAAAGGCATCATTGCCGGCTCAAACGGTCTGGTGCTGCACATCGACGGCAATAGCATCGATTACGGCAGGCGGTTCACCCGCTAAAAAACGGACGCGCGCGTCGATTCCGTTTCGTGCTCCAAGGAGGGTCTTATGCTCCCGCGCAGCTGGATGGAAGCATACATCAATTTTCTCCTCAAATTCCGCTGGTATGTGCTGGCCGCCCTGACGCTGGCCACCCTGTTTCTGGGCTTTCATGCGGCCAAGATGCAGGTCCAGCCCAACTTTTTTGATTTCTACCCGCCGACCCACGAGTACATCCAGCTGTACCAGGAGTACCGGCGGATGTTTGGCACGGCCAACATCCTGAGCGTCGTCATCGAGGCGAAGGAAGGCGATATTTTCAACGTCCACTCGATCAACCAAGTCGATAAAGCGACCCGCTATGTGCTGGAAACCGCAGGCGTCAACCCGTATCAGATCATGTCGCTGACCCACCCCAAGATGCGCAACATTCAGATCAGCGGCGCCGCCATTACCGCCTACCCCATCATGTACCCGGCGCCGCCGAAAACGGCCGACGACGTCAAGCCGATCAAAAAGGCGGTGTATACCAACGAGGGCGTACACCGCTTCTACGTGGCCGAGGATAACACCTCGGCTCTGATCACGGCCGGCTTCTGGGAAGAAGGCATTGACTTCGAGAACCTCTTCAGCCGGATGGAGACCCTCAAGGCCGAGTTGGAGGCCGACGGCCAGCACCGGGTGTACGTCACCGGCTTCCCCATGCTGTACGCCTGGGTGTTCAGCTACAAAAACGCCATCCTGTTCGTCATCGGGCTGACCACGCTCGTCATCCTGGGCATGCTGTGGTTCTACTTCCGGACCTTTACCGGGGTATGGGTGCCGCTGTTTTCGGGCCTGCTGAGTTCGGTCTGGGCTCTGGGCTTTGCCGGCTATTTCGGCTTCAACATCGATCCCCTGGTCCTGGTCGTGCTGGTCCTGATCACCGCCCGGGCGCTGTCCCACTCGGTGCAGTCGATGGAGCGCTACCACGAAGAATACCACCGCCTGCAGGACAAACAGGAAGCCATTCTGTCGTCCTACCTGAGCCTGTTCAGCCCGGCGCTGGTGTCAATCGCCTCGGACGGCCTGGCTATCCTGACCCTGGCCGTGGCCCATATTCCGCTCATCCAGAAACTGGCCTATGTGTCGAGCTTCTGGATCTTCACCATCTCCATCAGCGTCGTCACCCTGCACCCGATCATCCTGTACTTTATTCCCCCTCCGCCCAACGATCCCAAATCGGGCCACCGCTTCTCGGACAAGCTGTACAACACGGTCAACCGCTTCATGGTCAAGATCAGCTACGGCGGCTATCGCTGGGCGGTGATCGGTTCGTTTTCGGTCGCCCTGTTGGGCGGCATGTTCTACGCCCAGTTTCTCAAAATCGGGGACGTGTCCATCGGCAAGGCGCTGCTGTACGACACCCACGAATACAACGTGTCGTACGACAAGGTGAATGACCAGTTTGTGGGCGCCTCACGCCTGATCGTGATTGCCGAAGGCCAGCGCGAGGGTGTGATCAAAGACCCCGAGGCGCTGCTGACCCTGGAAAAATTCCAGCGCTACATGCAGGAACAGGAGATGGTCGGCGGCAGCATCAGCATCACCACCTGGGCGCGGCGGCTGTACCAGCTGTTTCAGCTCGGCATCCCCAAGTGGGCGATCATCCCCAACAACCCGCGCGACGTGGGCAACATCTTCTACCAGTTCCTGAACACGGTCGGCTCAGACGACCTCGACCGCTTTATCGACAAGACCTCGACCAACGCCACGGTCACGATTTATTACAAGGACTACAACCACGCCACGGTCACCGGCTCGATCGCCATGGCCGAGGAGTTCATCTACAACAACCCGGTCGAGGACCTGAATTTCCGGCTGGCCGGCGGCCTGCTGGGGGTGTTGGCGGCCATCAACGACGAGGTCGAGTGGTCGTACAAGTGGAATCTGATCCTGGTCATGGTCACCGTGTTTACCCTCAGCATGCTGACCTACGCCTCGGTGGTTGGCGCCCTGATTGTGATGATTCCCTCGATTGTGGCCCAGCCGCTGTCCGAGGGCCTGATGTACGCCATGGGCATTGACGCCAACATCAACTCGCTGCCGGTCGCCGCAGTCGGCATCGGTATCGGCATCGACTACGGCTACTACGTGCTGTCGCGGATCGTCGAGGAGTACCAGAAGTTCGGCGACCACGACCGGGCCATCGAAGAGGCGCTGATGACGACCGGCCGGGCGATCATGTTCACCGGCACGACGCTGACCGTCAGCGTGATTTTCTGGATCTTTTTTCCCATGAAGTTTCAGTCGGAAATGGCCGTGTTGCTGACCCTGCTGCTGTTCTTCCACGTGGTCGGAGCGCTGGCCTTTATTCCCGGCACGGTCTCCCTGCTCAAGCCGCGCTTTCCGCTGCCCAACAAGGTCATGCTGGTCATTCTGGCCTGTATTGCCATTCCGTCGGCCGTCCTGGTTTACACCAACTACGCCGACCTGCTGAGCCTGGGTATTCTGGCCTTGGTGGTGGCTATCGGCGAGCATATGTGGTCAACGCGCCACAATATCGGTATGGAGCTGCGGGCCTAGGAAAAAACTTGACAAGCCGTTTGCGACGGGTGTATGAGCCTGCGGTAGCAGGGGGATTCTGCTGCTGACTGGGCAGACGGTAGGCTTGCCTAACACTTAAGGAGGGTTTCTCATGAGGGGGTATAGGCAGGGATTGAGGCGGCTGTTGGCCGCGGGGATTGTCCTACTCTTATCGGCCCCAAGCGCCTGGGGCTATTTCTTCGACGAGCGCCGCGAGATGAGCCTGTCCGGCCAGGCTTATACCCGGGCAACCATCCAGACCGGCAAGGGTGACGAGATCGGGACCGGGAAAGGCTTGTGGAAACGCGGCAACGTGGTCCAGCACCGCAACTACCTGACCCTGGAGTGGCGGCATAACCTGAACCGTCTGTCACGTGAGTTTCCGACCATCGGCACCCTGTTCCAGTATGTGAACCTCGACGCCTTTGACTACTACCTCAACGTGCGCGAGGAGTTCGAGGGCATCTGGGAGTACGGCGGCGCGTCGGCCCGCCGGCAACTCGACGGCGGCGGCGGCACCGAGTTCTGGGGCAAGTACTACGGCACGCGGCAGGACGCCGAGGGGAATTACTTCGTCAACAAATACCCCGGTGAACTGACCCGCTACAAGGAATTCGGCTATGTCAGCAGCCAAAACTTTCTGGAGAAGAAGGTTCAGCAGCTGCGCCTGTTCGAGTGGTATTTCAATATCACCAAGGGCCCGATGTTTTTACGCGTTGGACGCCAGAATCTGTCCTGGGGTGAAGCCGACGCCTTCCGGCTGCTCGACCAGATCAATCCGCTCGACAACGGCTTTGGCGGTTTCACCACCCCGCTCGACGAACGGCGCATCCCGCTGTTCATGATCCGGGCGCAGTGGAACTTCGGCCGGGTCGGGCCGATTCAGGACCTGACCCTGGAAGGCTTTGTCGCTCCCGACCATCGGACGGCCGCGATTCCCGCCCTGCACCAGGGCAGCATGTGGAGTGTGCGCACCAACACCTCGCCGGTCAGCGTCCACCGCATGCCGTGCGGCGGACCGATCTACGGCCAGGCCCTCAAGAAGGCCGGCAACCTGGGCTTTATGAGCAACGGCAACCAGTTCAACTGCTCGACCCGTGCCCGAGGCCCGTCGAGCAGCATAGCCGACAGCCGTGGCGGGGGACGGATCATCGGCACGATCCGTGACTTCACCTTCTCGCTGGCCCACTACTACACCTGGTCGGACAGTATCCTGAGCGATGCGACAATCGGCTCCCCAACGCCCGTACACCTGGCCTATGACACGCTGCCGGATGCCTTCACCGCCCTGACCGGGATGGCGGCCACCCCGGAGAACAACCCCTGGGGACCGAACGACCCGTGTAATCGGGGCAACCCGGGGGCCATATTTGCCGGAGTTCCGTGTGCCGTCGAACGGACTCTGCCCGTCCCCATCCACGCCAAGCGGGTGCAGATCACCGGCGCCAGTTTGTCCTTTCCGCTGAACGCCCTGACCAGCATGTTTGTGGACAGCAGCAGCCCGCTGTTCTACCTGTACACCACCATCCGGGCTGAGTTCACCTATACGCGCAACAACCTGTTGCGCGAGCAGTTTGGTGGCGGGAGCAACTCGCTGGCGAACATACAGCGCTTCATGACCCGGCCTCTGCACCACGCGGGCGTGACCAGCCACCTGCTCTACGATCCGCGCTATCTGGCCGACGGACTCTCGGCCAGCGAGGGCAACTGTGACGATCACATGGGCTGGGGTCCCGACGGCATCCGCGGCTGCCGCAGCGGCCACCACTCGAGCCGTGACCAGTGGGCCTTCGTGCTCGGCGTTGACCACATTCAGTGGATTCGGTTCCTGAACAAGAGCAACAGCTTCGTGTTCTCGGGCCAGTACTTCCACCGCCACACCAACAACGTCAAGCGCTACAAAAAAGGCGTTCCAGTCGGACGCGATAACGATTCGCATACCATTGGCGTGACCAAGCGCTCAGCCGCCCCGACCGGAGGAGAAGACTCGGACCGTCTTGGTGGAATCGGCAACCGGACAGCCGAATGTCTCACGCCAACAGGGGACAACACCCCGCCGTGCGATTTCAAGCGACTGGTGCAGCTGCAGTCCACCGCGCAGATGTTCACCCTGGCGATCACGACCAGCTACAACGCCGGAAACGTCCGGCCCCGCTTTGTCGTATTCTACGACATGGCCGGCGCCTACCTGCTGCAGCCGGGCATTGACTGGTGGTTTTGGGATCCGTTCCGGCTCAGCATCCGCTACAACTTCATTGACGGCAAATACACCGGAATCGGCTACTTCAAATTCAAGGACAGCGTCTGGTTCGAGTTGCAGTACCTGCTGTACTGATCGAACCGACAGCTGGCGATAC